>DJSP01000006.1 GCA_002438065.1 Caryophanales bacterium UBA6331
GGTAGTGAATAAAACTATTCATACTACCGTTTAAGAGAGAAGGATTTAAGATGAAAAAAGTTGTAAAAAATATCATGTCTTTTAGTTTTATTTTTTGTGCTTGTTTGGGTTTTGTTGCTCTTGTTAGTGCAAGTGAGTATGCTACTTTAGGTTACAATTCAAGTCATAGAATAACCAAAAAATCATTAGGTACTAGATTCTATACTTATATATCATCAACAAGTGTTTCTGGCTCACCTGAGGTAGAAACACAAGCTGGAAGACAAATGTTTAATTTGATTTGGTATGATTCTGGTAAGGCTAATATCAGATTTACTGGTCCTCAACAAAGTGCAACTACTAATTGGGATGCAAATGGTACATACAATACTAGAGCAACATGGACTAACATAAGTGAAAATACATCAATATCTGCGTATTTTGATTTATATTAAAATATGCTATGCCAAAATGTATTTACTGTTTCTTTGCATTAACAGTTATAATTTGCTTTGTATTTTATAAAGGAGTAATATTGTATTGAATATTTTACTCCTTTACTTTTTATAATCAATTATATATTTAATAAAAACAACAATATAATATTGTTGTTTTTTCATGTCGATAAATAAATTAAATATTGGGAGGGATGAACATTATAATACAAGATAAAGTTAAAGCAATTGCTGAATTAAGTTTTAAAGCCAAAAATACGAAAGATGATAAAGAAAAAGAAAAGTTAGAAAATGATGTAAAAAATATATTAAATGATTTAAAAAAACAAGCTATTAATAGTTTTGATAGTGAATCAGATATAAAAAGATTTTTAGATAACATTGTTAATTTTAATAATTATTCTTTTAATAATCAATGCTTAATATGGCTACAAAAACCTGATTCAAAGTATGTAGCATCTTTTAATACATTTTCTAAAATGGGTTATAAAATAAATGAGGGTGAAACAGGAATTAAAATATTATTTCCTGTTTTTTTAAAGTTTATTAAAGTAAATATAAATGACTCTAAATTTGATATAAAACCCATTTATTTATTAAGTGAGGATGAATTAAAAAGATTAAAAGATAAAAAAGATGATTCGGTAACTTTTTACAAAGAAAAAGCTACTCACTTTAATGTGGGAAATGTTTTTGATGCTAGTCAAACTACTATGCCACTTGAAGAGATTAACAAGTCTTTAAATCCTATGCTTGAAGATCCTAGGGCTGATAGTGTTGCAGATATTTTTATAAAAGCAATTTATAAAGATGGATTTAAAGTTAAATATGATGATATTCCAAATGGTGCTAAAGGTTACTGTGATTTTGATAATAATACTATTGTTGTTAAGAAAAATCTAAATAATTTAATGAGATTAAAAGTTATAGTTCATGAGTATGCCCATTCTCTAGCACATAAACATTTAAAAGATAATCATAAAGAATACACAGAACATAGAGAACAATACGAAAGTGAAGCTGAATCAATTGCTTATGTCGTATCAAAATATTTAGGTCTTGATACAAAGGATTATTCAATGATGTATCTCTACTCTTGGAGTAAAGATAGAGATTTTAAAGAAATTGATAATTCATTTAATACTATTGTTAATTATAGTAAGAAGATAATTGATAATTATCAAAAAATGGCTGATAAGGAATTAGAATATAATATTAATCAAGAAAGTGTGAGTATATGAAAATATTAATGTTTGTAAAGTTATGGGAACACTATTTTAAAGTAGTGTTCCCTAGTATGAGTATAAAAAAATATTATAGATATTACTTAATGATATCTAAATTAGAAAAAAGTTTTTAAGGAGGATTATTTATAGAAATTAATAAAGAATTAGTAAAAGAAAAAACTAATGATAATTTATGGCAGTTTATAATGACTAATGCCTATGATAATTGGGGGAAAAATACTTCTCGTGAAGAGTTCTTGTCTAATCTTACACCTTATGAAAAACTTGCTGTTATATTTGGTAATTTTAATTATCAAGTCCAAAATGGAGGATTTTCTCAATGGGTATTCAATAATTATGATTCTGACATAGACGATTTAGAAGAGTTTATAGAAACCTGTGATTTTGATAAAAAAGGTGTTTTTGAAAGGATGTTTGAGAATTATAGATGTATAAAATCAAGTCTTGATGGTTTAAATGGTTATGATGATTTTTATTATGAAGATGTTGAGACAAGAGAGAAACATTATGATGATAATGACAAAGACTATTATCGAATCAATGATTACTGGGAAAAATACTTTTCTGATTATCTCTTAAAAAAGATGCCTGAAGAATATTATCAATATATTGTTGATTATGTTGTAGAAAAACCTAGTATATAAGGAGGAAGATAAATAGTTTATTTTGCAATTAAAGACTTATTTTTGCATAGAATTAAATGTAAGAGTAAGGGGGATTGATTTGCAAGTTTTTGTCAACTATCCTACGACTGATGAAGGAATTAAACAACTATTAGATAATTTAGCCACATTTAAAGCAAAACTTTTGTTAAAGAGTATTGAAAATTTAAATGTTGAAGATAAAGTAAAAGATGAAGTATTAGAAAAAGTGCTTGAAATTTTAGATAGCAGACCTAAAGAGGATGTTATTTAGTTTCAAGCATCTTTTTTATTTGGTGGTAATGTTTTCTCGATATAACAATATCTGATGTTATCCATCTATTAACCGAGTCAGGAGTTACATTCAGTTCATTTGCAATTCCCATTCTTCCAAATTTATCTTTTAATTCTTTAATTGCAGATGATTGCTTATTTAATATAAAATCAAGGTACTCATTATTATTAAAATTCAATTTATCTCTAATATCCAAATAATCAATTATTTTATTAATTATTTGAATACTTTTATGATTCAGGTTTCTATTATCACTTTGTTCTTCTAATCTTACAATAGTATTATATCCAATTTCTAATTCTCCAGCCATATCGGTGATTCTTATATTATTGATTTTTCTAAAATACTTAATTTGTTTTCCTATAGATGTTTCATTGTTTATTTCTTCCATATTAAAGCTAGTTGTTTTTCCTAAATTGCATATCTCGTTCGTACTAGTTTTTATATATACTGATTGAATCAACTCATATAAGTCCTTGATGTTAGTGTAGTATCAGCAACTTTAACTGTAGTCATATCTTTATCTTTATTTTCTTTACCAAATGTAAAAATAAGAACAAAAACGGCAATTATAATTAAACCAATTAATATATAATAAAATTTTTTCACTTTTTTCCTCCTAAAGTAGTTTATGTTGTAAATGCACTAAAAGTGATTTTAATAAAAAGAGTATATAAAGTAATCTTTAAATTAACTATAAAAATTCTTTATATACTCTTCATAAGCATCATTTAATAATTTAAATTTATCATCATGAAATACTAAATTATTTTTCTCTAAAATATCTTTAACAATCATATTAGTAAAATGTGGATTTCTAATAAGTAGGGGACCTATAACTGAAGTACCATAAAAATTATTTTCATGATATCCTTCATTTTCACTTTTTAAATTATCACAAATACCATCTATAACTTTAAATAAATGATTTCTTTTTATATTAACAACATAATCTCTATTTTGAAATCCTATAATGTCTTTCTGATTTAACATTTTCATTAAACATTCATGTGCGGTTCTATTAGTCCATTTAGCATAATAATCAAATATTCCTAGACATTCAGTATCATTAATTTTTTCTCCAAATAATAAATATGAATTACCAGTTGCAATAACATAACCATTATTATCGATATATTTTTTTAATTCTTTTTTATATTTTTTTATATCTTCAAGAGCAATACTTAAATTAGAATTAGAACCATTACCCATATAAATTAAATCATAATCACTAAATTTAATCTTGTCATCAACAGATAAACAATCAACTTTAACTTCAACATTTTGATTATTAAACGCTTTCTTTAAAGCTAAAATATTACCTTGTTCACCTGATAAATTTAATAAATCATAATATAAATGTAATATTTTAATCATTGTTATCCTCCATAAATAATTTCTTTAATATATCAGTCATATCAAAACAAACCATTGTAAATATTTTACCTTTACTTACCTTTAATAATTTAGTAATATCATCTATATTATCCACCATAATTAATTTATCTTCCCTAATACCAGCAAGCACTAGTCTAGCATATACATCATATCTAAATCTACCAATACAAAATATTTTATCTATATTATCTTGATCTAAAATTTCAAAATCAATATCATAAAGCCAAGAAATATCATTAAGTTTATATCTTCTTGAAACATTATCAAATCCAAGTATTATCGTTTTTTCTTTATTATAATTATTAATATAATTTAAAGATTGTAAATAACTTAAATTGTTCTCATTTTTAGATTCTAACATTTCAACAGTTCTATTATCAAAAGTAAGTTCCTTTAATCTTTTACTTTCCATAATATGATCATTTAAAGATTTAAGTATTTGTTCATCAGATAGTCCTATTTCGTGGCAAAGAGCATAAGCAGCAAGTGTATAATAAGCAGCAAAGAAAACATCTTTGTTTAAATGTACAGGTAATTTATTAATACACATTTCACATTTATCTAAATTGACATCGGTTCCAATGTATTTAGCAGTTCTTTTAAAATTGCAATCCTTATTTACACATTTATAATTGCCAATATGTCCGTAATGATAGAATGAATATTCCAACTTTTTATGACAATATGGACAATATGCTGCATCTACATTATTACTAACTGGTTTACTTATACTATATTTAGTTTTATTAATACCATAACCAACAATATTTTTAAAGGCTCTCGCAAGTAAATAAATTAAAGGATCATCCGCATTATAAATTATTCTCATGTTAGTATCCTTCTTAAAAGCCGAAGCTATTTTAGCTAATACTTCTTCCGGTGAGCCATTTCTAGCAACCTGATCTCTAGTTAAATTAGTTAGAACCAAATGAGTAATTGTATCTTTATTAAATGTTTGTCTAATATAAGATTCATCCATCTCTAATAGAAGAACATCAGCGTTAACTTTATGATTAAAAATTCCACTATTATTTAATATAAGAGAAGTAGTCGCATTAACAATATTAGATCCACTCCTATTCCATACAACTTTATATCCATTATCATCTAAAATATGGGCAATCATTGAAGTAGTCGATCCTTTTCCAGATGAACCCGTAACAGCAACTACATACTTAGGATACTTAGTATTATCTAAAACATTTTTATCAAACTTTCTAACAATACTTCCAGGAAAAACTGATGCATTATATCCAAATAACCTACATACTCCAGTAATTATTTTATTTATTAAAATTAAAAAACTTGTTTTCATATTCATTACCTCTAAAAATAGTATAACATTTTCTTTGAAATATATAAATAATTATAGTATAATTCATAATAGAAAGAGAAATAGTTATGAGAAAAATTTTTACGGCTTTAGATATTGGATCAAACACGATAAAAATAATTGTAGGTGAGTTTATAAATAACAAACTCAATATTTTAAGTGTAACAAAAGTTACGTGCAGAGGATATAAAAATAACTATATAATCAATAAAGAAATATTAATAGAAGAATTAAAAGAAGCCTTAAATAAAATAGAAGAAGATTTAAATATCAAGATAAGAAAAGTAATATTAAATGTTCCAACTGATTCTTTAGAATTTCAATTAACAGATGGCAGAGTAGACATTGAAGAAGGAACAGTAACAAGTAACAATATAGTTAGACTTTTACAAGATGTTAGTAAAAATAAAATAGATCCAAGAAATGAACTTATTTGTACACTTCCTATTATCTTTAAAGTAGATGATGAAGAAACATACAAACCATTTGGCAAACATGGAAGTGTATTATCCGTAAAAAGTATACTTGTTTCAACCGATAAAAAAATAGTGTATGATTTAGCTAGTGTAATAGCTAGTTGTCATTTAGATATAATTGATATTACAACTACTGGTTTAGTAGATTATTATAATTTTAAGAATCCAGAGTTAGACAAGAAAAATATTGCTGTTGTTAATTTAGGTTATACAACTACAAATATTAGTATTTTTTCTAAAGGAATATTTATCAATAATAAAGTAATTGAAGACGGTGGATTCTATATAGATAAAGAGATAGCTATTAAATATAACTTAAAGAGAAATGAAACGGAGTATTTAAAAGAAAAACTTGCTCTTGCTGTAATAAATAACGCTGATGCAAAAGAAAAAATAAAATTAGTTAATAAAAATGGAGAAGAAATCGAGATAAATCAATATGAATTAACTAGTTTAGTTAGTGAAAAGATGGATAATCTTCTTAAAGTTATAAAAAAGAACATTAACCTCTTAACAAAAAAAGAAATTAGTTATATAATTATAACAGGCGGTTTATCTGAAATTAAGGATATTAACCTCTTAATAAATAATGTATTTAATAAAAATGGTAAAATAGGTAAGATTAATAATTTAGGAGCAAGAGATAATTCTTATAGTGTTGCTCTAGGAATGCTTAAATATTTTAATGGTAAACTAATGCTTAGAAATAAAGATTTTACAAGTTTTAGTCAAGAAGAAATTGATGCAATGTGTACAGTTAATGAAAAGGATACATCAAAAAATTCACTTATTTCTAAAGTAGTAGGATACTTTTTTGATGATTAATAAAGGAGAGTAATTATGTTTGGATTAGAAATGGATCAAATTGCAAAGATAAAAGTAATTGGTGTTGGTGGTGGTGGAAACAACGCTGTTAATAGAATGATTGAATCAGGAGTTAAGGGTGTTGAATTCATTGTTGCTAATACAGACTTACAAGTATTAAATGCTTCTAAAGCAAGTAATAAATTACAAATTGGTAAAACAATTACTAATGGACTAGGAGCAGGTGCTAACCCTGAGGTTGGTAGAGAGGCTGCTATTGAAAGCAAAGATGAAATTAAGGAAGCTCTAAAAGGAGCCGACATGGTTTTTGTAACTTGCGGTATGGGTGGAGGAACTGGAACGGGTGCTGCCCCTGTAATTGCGGAAATTGCTCAAGAATTAGGTGCTTTAACAATTGGAATTGTAACAAAACCTTTTAGATTTGAAGGAAGAAGAAGAATGGAACATGCTATTTTAGGTATAGATGAACTTAAAAAACATGTTGATACATTAATTGTTATTCCAAATGATAGATTAAGAGATATTATTGATAAATCAACACCAATGCTAGAGGCATTTAAAGAAGTTGATAACGTATTACATCGTGGTGTTCAATCAATAAGTGATTTAATTGCTGTATCAGGTTTAGTAAACTTAGATTTTGCTGATGTTAAAACAGTTATGGAAAAACGTGGTAGTGCATTAATAGGTATAGGTTTAGGTGTTGGTGAAAATAGAGCTATTGAAGCTGCAAAACAAGCTGTATCATCGCCACTTTTAGAAACAAGCATTGTAGGTGCAAAAGATGCTATTATAAATGTTACTGGTGGAACAAGCTTAACACTATTTGAAGCAGAAGATGCTGCTGAAGTAGTTAGGCAAAGTGCTAATAACGATATTAATATTATCTTTGGTGCTGTTATTAATGAAAACTTAAATGATGAAGTAATTGTTACTGTTATTGCTACGGGTTTTGAAGATGATGATAATAAAACAGAGGAAAAACCTGAAGAACCAAAGAAAAGATTCTTAGATGATGATAACGATTATGACATTCCTCCATTTTTAAGAGATAGAGATAATTTTTAGGAAAGTAAAAAGAATTTAAAGCAATTTAAATTCTTTTTTTATATAATAGGAA
>DJSP01000084.1 GCA_002438065.1 Caryophanales bacterium UBA6331
TTTATCTATTGTATTTTTTATAATATTTTTTTGATGATTTTAGTATTAAAGTATTATGTAGAGATAATTAAAACAAAATGGTTAGAGTTAACAATGTGATTAAGTTAATAACATTATAATATTTGAGTACTTTTTTCGTTTAGTTAAATATGTTTAAAGGAAGAAACATGGATATTTATGTATCTGTTATGGATAACTATATTGCATTAAAAAAGTAATTTGAAAAGAATATTGAAAATTTAGAAAAAACAAATAAAACGTTTACCAAAAATAATAAAGCACTTACTTTAAGAGTTAAAACTTTAAATAATAATATCAAAGAAAAATATAATGAAATCTCTTTCTTAAAATCTAAAATAAGTAATTTAAAAAATACGATTGAATATTGGAAAGATAAATTTGATAAGTTAATATCATTCTTATATAACAAACTTTATAATTGGTATGATAAATATTTTGATGTTGTTAATGATGTGTATGAAGACGAGGTCTTAGATGGTGACGATATTAAGAATTTAGATTTAAATAAAGAAAAAGATGGCTTTGAGATATAAACTCATTACCATCTTTTATAATAATTCAATTCTAATTCCCAAAACACCATATTGTTCTTGTTTTTCTTTTGTATAAAATTGTTCAAGAACACCAATTAATTCTTCTTTTGTCATAGATTTATCAGATAAAATAGAAATATCAAAATCTTTAAACATATCTTCAAAAGAATTATATCTTAATAAACCAGTAACCTTAGCATTAAATGACTCATTCAAATCAGGTTCTTTTAAAAATTTGATAATATCGAGCATAATGAAAAAATAGCAGATGCAACTATTGAAATAATTAAAATAGCAGATGCTAAGGTTGATTCAAATAGTAATTTATATTATGAATATGTTACTAGTTTAAATAATTGCAATGTAGATATTAAAGATAAAGAAGTAACTGCTGAATTATTTAATGATAATCAAAAAATTAATGAATATTTAATAACTAAAGATGATAATTTGACAAGAAGTGTTACTGTATTATTTAGTGATAAATATAGTGTTAAATGAGAAACAATAGGTGGATTTAATATTTATTATGTTAGGGGTTACTTTAAAGAAAAATGAAAAAAATAGGTAATATATTTATTATTCTTGGTATTATTTTAATAACTTGTTCTGCTTTCTTAATTATTAGAAGTAAATATATTGATAGTGTTACTAAAGATAAAGTTAGTGAAGTTATGGAATTTATAGATAACACACTTGCTGATGTAGATATTAGTGAAGTAGATAAAAAGAACTCTATAGTTGTTAACAATAAAGAATATATTGGGTATATTCATTTAGAATATTCAAATATATATTTACCTATTAATAAAGAATATACTAAAGATAATTTAAAGTATTCTTCAACTGTTTATTATGGTTCAATTGAAGAAAATAATTTAATTATATGTGCTCATAATCGTAAATATCAATTTGGTTTTTTACTTAATATTAAAGTAGGAAATAAATTTACTATTACTGATATTAATAATAATACTTATGAATATGAAGTTTGTGAAATTGAAGAATTAAAAGCAGATATGGTTGATGAAATGATCAATAATAAATATGATTTAACATTGTTTACTTGTACCTTAGGTGGATTAACAAGATATACTGTAAGATTAAATAGAATATAGAAGCGTGATTAATTTCACGTTTTCTTTTTGATTTTTAATATATTTATGGTAGAATTATTTTGGTATGGTGGTTTATTGATGTATAAAATGATAGTAACTGATTTAGATGGAACTTTATTAGATAATAATAAAAATGTTAGTGATAGTAGTAAAAAATATTTGAAAGAATTAAAAGATAATGGTTATATTATATGTGTAGATACAGGTAGAACTATAGGAAGAGCTAGATATGCATTAGAAGGGTTTGATTACGTTAATTATATAATTGGAAATAATGGAACATTTATTTATGATGTATGTAATGATAAAAGTTTATATAAAAGCACTATTAAAACTGAAGATGTTAAAGAATTATTTATAAAGTATTTAAATGAATATGAAGTATTTGAAATAAATAGTTATGAGAATATTTTGAGCTATAGAATAAGGTCAAGAAATATTGATCCTTATGTTGAAAAAATTGATAATAAAGATGAATTTTTTGATAAAATAAGTGAAGTTTATAATGTTATTATAAGATTTGAAAATGAGAATATGGTTAATGTATTTTTAGAAGATTTAAAAAATAATTATAAAGATATAAGTTTTTTTATAATGGAGAATTCTTTTGCTAAGAAAAGAAGGATAACTCTTATAAATAAAAACGATAATAAATTTAATGGTATATGTATATTAAAAGATAAATTAGGTATTAATAATAAAGATATTATCGCGTTTGGCGATGGATTAAATGATTTAGATATGATTAAGAATGTTGGTTTCGAAGTAGCAATGAAAAATGCACTTAATGAACTAAAAAATATAGCAGATGATATTACAAGAGACGATAATAATAATGATGGGGTAATTAATTATTTGAAAAGTACAATAAAATAATTTTAGACTTTAATTTTAATAAAGTTTGTGTTATCCTTTATATATAAAGATAGGGTGTTTGTTAGTGAAAAGATTAAAATATTTTTTGTTAATGGTAATAATTATTCCAATAAATACATTTGCAATTGAGTTTTATTGTGATAGAAATGTAAAATCTAATAGTACATTTAGTTGTACTATTTCGAATTCTTCTAATAGTTTATATAATTTTGTTGCTAATTTAGATTATTCTAATGAATTTATTGTAAAAAAAGAGATATATTCTAATGAATATACTAATAATGGAAGTGTGAAAAATATAAATATTATTGGTCCGGGATTCAATGCTCCTACAACTATTGCAATTATTACTTTTTTAGCGCCAACTGTAAGTAGTAATCAAAATTATACTATATCGCTTAAAAATATAAAATATAAATATTTATCAAGTGAAACTAATTTTAGAGATAATCAAAGTGATTTAACAGTTAATATTACAGTAAGTGCAAATACAACTACGGCAGCAAAGCCGGTAGCATCTACAACAACCACTACTAAGGCACCATCTACAACCACCACCACAACAACTAAAAATAATCAAAATAGTAAATTAAAATTAATATTAAATTATATGGTTAGTGATAGAACAGATGAATTTTATTGTGCATCTGTTAATGGAAAGTGTTCTATAAATTTATCAAATATTGATAAACCAGCAAAAGATGGATATAAATTTATTGGCTGGGATAAGAGTACGACATGCAATAACTATAAAGTATATACTGAATATATCATAAGTAGCGATGAAGAATTGTATGCGTGTTATGAAGCTAATACTAGTGAGGATATTATAAATTATTTAGATAGTATAAATATTAAAGATTATAATATCGGATTTAATAAATATATTTTTAATTATACTATTGATATAAGTGGGGATATGACTAGTTTAGATATTGATGCTATACCATTAAATCAAGATGCTAAAGTTATAATAAGTGATAATGCTAAAAATTTAATAGATGGAAAAAATAAAATAGAAATAAGCGTAATATATAATGATGTAACAACTACATATATAGTAAATGTTAATAAAAATTATAGTGATAAACCGAAAATAAATAATATAACAATTAATGGATATAATTTTACATTTAATCAAGATATATATGAGTATAATTTAGTTGTAAAATATGGTACAACAAATTTAGATGTATTAGTAGATTGTGATGATGATTATACTTATACAATTAGTGGTAATACTTCTATAAGTAATGGTAGTAAAATATTAATAGTTGCTAAATCAGAAAGCTCTGAGGATGTAGTTTATACAATAAATATTAAGTATGATAGTTTTATTAAATCATATTTATCTTATATTTATGGAATTAGTTTTGGTTTATTTTGTTTAATTGTTTACTTTGTTGTTAGATATCTAAGAAGTGATAAATTTAAAATGAAAGAAGAAAAGAAAAAAGTTAAGGAAGCAAAGATTGAGCCAAAAAAAGAAAAGAAAATAAAAGAGAAAAAGCCAAAAAAAGAAAAGAAAATAAAAGAGAAAAAGAAAGTAAAAGAAGAACAAGAAGAAATTATTGAAAAATTGTAAAGAAAGAAGCTATTTAATAGTTTTTTTCTTTTTTATATGATACACTTAAGGAGTGATAATATGGAAGGAAAAGAGATAATATATGAATTTTTAGATTATATTTCTTATGAAAAAAAATATTCAGATTATACTGAAAAGAATTATGAATTAGATCTATTTAAATATTTTGATTATTTAGATAAGAATAATTTAAATTATTTAACTGTTAAATATAAGGATGTATCTAATTTTACTTTATTTTTAGCTAAACAAAATTATAAAAGTACTACTATTAATAGAATAGATAGTTCTATAAGAAGTTTTTATAATTATTTAGAGTTAGAAGAAAAGATTAATGGAAATCCTTTTAAAGCAGCAAGTAATTTAAAAGTTCCTAAAAGATTACCTAATTATTTTAAGTATGATGAGTATTTAACTATGATAAGTGTTATTGATAAAGATGATTATGAATATCGTAATAGACTTATTTTGGAAATGCTTTTTGCTACTGGTTTAAGAGTTAGTGAATTATCTAATATTAAAATTAAGGATATTGATTTTAGTGAAAGAGAAATTAAAATAATGGGTAAGGGTAGTAAGGAAAGATTTGTATTCTATAATAAGGAATGTGCTACAGTTCTTGATTCTTATATGAGGGATTGTAGATGTAAATTATTAAATGGTAAAGATAGTGAATATTTGTTTATTAATCATTTAGGCGATAAGTTAACTGATAGGGGAATAAGACTTATAATTGATAAAATTGTTAAGAAATCATGTATTAAATCAAAGGTATCACCCCATACATTTAGGCATACTTTTGCAACTATGTTATTAAATGAAGGTTGTAATATTAAAAGTGTGCAAGAATTATTGGGACATTCTAGTTTGGGTACGACAGGTATTTATACTCATTTAACTAATGATGAGGTAAGACTTGCTTATATGAAGGCTCATCCTAGAGCATAAATAAACATTAAGAGGGAGGAAGATTTAATGACAAAGTATGTTTATTTGTTTACTGAAGGTAACGCTGATATGCGTAATCTATTAGGTGGTAAAGGTGCAAATTTAGCTGAGATGACAAATTTAGGTTTACCAGTTCCTCAGGGATTTACTATTACTACTGAAGCATGTACAAAATATTATGAAGATGGAAGAGAAATAAGTCCAGAAATTCAAGATCAAATTAATGAATATATTGGTAAGATGGAAGAAATTACTGGTAAGAAATTTGGAGATAAAGAAAATCCTTTACTTGTTTCTGTAAGAAGTGGTGCTAGAGCATCTATGCCTGGTATGATGGATACTATTTTAAATTTAGGATTAAATGAAGATGTAGTTGAAGTTTTAGCTGAAAAATCTAATAATCCGAGATGGGCATGGGACTGTTATAGAAGATTTATTCAAATGTATTCTGACGTTGTTATGGAAGTTGGAAAGAAATACTTTGAAGAATTAATTGATAAAATGAAAGAAGAAAAAGGTGTTAAGTTAGATGTTGAACTTGATGCTGATGATTTAAAAGAGCTTGCTAGAGAATTTAAAGAAGAATATAAAAATAAAATTGGTACTGAATTTCCAAGTGATCCTAAAGAACAATTAATGGGCGCTATTAAGGCTGTATTTAGATCATGGGATAATCCTAGAGCTAATGTATATAGAAGAGATAATGATATTCCTTATTCATGGGGAACTGCTGTTAATGTTCAATCTATGGCTTTTGGTAATATGGGTGAAGATTGTGGAACAGGTGTTGCATTTACTCGTGATCCAGCTACTGGAGAAAAAGGTTTATTTGGTGAATTCTTAACTAATGCGCAAGGTGAAGATGTTGTTGCTGGTGTTAGAACTCCAATGCATATTAGTGAAATGGAAGAAAAATTTCCAGAAGCATTTAAAGAATTTAAAGAAGTTTGTAATATTTTAGAAAATCATTATAGAGATATGCAAGATATGGAATTTACTGTTGAACATGGTAAACTTTATATGTTACAAACTAGAAATGGTAAGAGAACAGCTAAGGCTGCTTTAAAGATTGCTTGTGATTTAGTTGATGAAGGAATGCGTACTCCGGAAGAAGCTGTTTTAATGATTGATCCAAGAAATTTAGATACTTTATTACATCCTCAATTTGATGAAGCTGCTATAAAGAATGCTAAAGCTATTGGTAAGGGATTAGGTGCATCACCTGGTGCTGCTTTTGGTAAAATTGTATTTACTGCTGATGATGCTGTTAAATGGGCTGAAAAAGGTGAAAAAGTTGTTTTAGTAAGACTTGAAACTTCTCCAGAAGATATTACTGGTATGAAAGCTGCTCAAGGTATTTTAACTGTTCGTGGTGGTATGACTAGTCATGCAGCAGTTGTTGCTCGTGGTATGGGAACTTGCTGTGTATCTGGTTGTGGTGATATCCATATGGATGAAGCTAATAAGAAATTTACTTTAGCTGGTAAAACATTCCATGAAGGTGATGAAATCTCTATTGATGGAACAACTGGAAATATTTATGAAGGTATTATTCCAACAGTAGATGCTACAATTACTGGTGAATTTGGTCGTGTTATGGCATGGGCTGATGAATTTAGAACTTTAAAAGTTAGAACTAATGCTGATACTCCAAGAGATGCTAAGAAGGCTCATGAACTTGGTGCTGAAGGTATTGGACTTTGTAGAACAGAGCATATGTTCTTTGAAGAAGATAGAATTGCGGCATTTAGAGAAATGATTTGTGCAGATACTTTAGAAGAAAGAGAAACTGCTTTAGAAAAGATTTTACCTTATCAACAAGGTGACTTTGAAGCTTTATATGAAGCATTAGAAGGCGACAGTGTTGTAATTCGTTATTTAGATCCACCTCTACATGAATTTGTTCCTACTGAAGAAGCTGATATTGAAAAACTTGCTAAGGCTCAAAATAAACCAGTAGAAAGAATTAAAGAAATTATTGCTGGATTACATGAATTTAATCCAATGATGGGACATAGAGGTTGTAGACTTGCTGTAACTTATCCAGAAATTGCTAAAATGCAAACTAGAGCTGTAATTCGTGCTGCTATTAATGTTAAGAAGAATCATCCTGATTGGGATATTGTTCCAGAAATAATGATTCCTCTTACTGGAGAAGTTAAAGAACTTAAATATGTTAAAGATATAGTTGTTGCTACTGCTGATGAAGAAATTGCTAAGGCTGGAATTGAATTAAAATATCAAGTTGGTACTATGATTGAAATTCCTAGAGCTGCAATTACTGCTGATGAAATTGCAAAAGAAGCTGAATTCTTCTCATTTGGTACTAACGATTTAACCCAAATGACATTTGGTTTCTCTAGAGATGATGCTGGTAAATTCTTACCAAGTTATTATGCAACTAAGATTTATGAAGAAGATCCATTTAAAACTCTTGACCAAAAAGGTGTTGGAAAATTAATCGAAATGGCTGTTAAGGGTGGAAAATCAACTAGACCTGATATTCAATTAGGTGTATGTGGTGAAACTGGTGGAGATCCTAAATCTATCGAATTCTATCATAATGTTGGACTTGATTATGTATCTTGCTCACCATTTAGAGTTCCAGTTGCTAGACTTGCTGCTGCTATAGCTGCTATTAAAGCAAGAAATAATAAATAAAAAATCTAAAAATATTTTTACAAAATTTTCTTGATATATATTTAATGTATATTATCAATGCAAGGAAAAAATGTTAAATCATTTTTGTAAGGGGTCTATTTTCGGATAGGGCCCTAGTTTTTTTTAAAAGATTATAGAAAGTAAAAAAATAATAATTTTAATTTATTATCTATGTAGTAAGTTGTGTATGAAAAAAATTATAACAAATATAATAAAAATTATATATTTAATACTAACATTTTTAATTTTAATAGTGGGAATATTAAGTGGATTGAAGAATGATTTATCAGTATTTATAGTATCATTATTCCTTATAGCGTTCTTATTCTTTATAGAAAAAAAGTATTCAATTACAAAACATATTTTAAAAAATAAAAAACTGATAATAGTCTTAATAACTATAGGTATAGTTATAAGATTATTATTGCTATTAATTAATTATGGGGAGGTATTTAGTGATGAAGTAACATTTTATAGTAACGCTATGAATTTAAGCTCAAATCTTACATTAAATAACAGATATATAGCAATGTTTCCATATTTATATTCTTATATATTTTTACTAGGCAACTTTATGAAAATATTTACTACAAATTTTATTACTGTAGTAATATTAAATATAATAATGGACATAACTGCATCTTATTTTGCTTATCTATTTGGTAAAAAAATTAAAAATAAAGAATTCGGTATAATATTAATGATAATTTGGTTATTAAATCCATTTCAAATATTATGGTGTATGAAAGCACTACCGATTACTGTAGTTAACTTATGTTTTATTGTTTCATTATATATATTTGCATGTTTGATAAAACAAAATAAAACTATAAATATTATTTTACTAAGTTTATTATTAGGAATAAATTTAGGTATTAGTAATTCATTTAGACCAATATTTATAATATTTGTAATTGCTTTATTTTTATACTATTTATTTTTAATTATTTTTCTTAAATCTAATTATAAAAATAAATTGCTAAGTTTTATTTTAGTACTATTATGTTTTATAAGTATTAATAATTTATATACAAAATTGGTAAGTAACAAAACAAAATATAATATAGGTGGTAGTAGTGGTTGGACTTTGTATCTTGGCTCAAACTTAGAAAGTAATGGTGCATGGTTTTCATCAGATGAATATAATCAATTAATGGCTAGCGATAACTTTAATCCACCAGATATTCATAATTATTTTAAAAATAAAGCAATAGAAAACTATAAAAGTTATAGTATTTTAACAATAACAAAATTATATGCTAAAAAATATGCAACACTAACTTCTAATTTATCATATTATACTTATGAAAATACAATTGGTACATATATAGCTAAAAATATGTTTAGAATTATATTATATATTTTTTGGGTTATTCTAATATTATCAAATTTTTATACTATATTAAAAAAAGATAAAAAAATAGATGATATATTATTTATGATGATATTAGAAATAGGACTAATATTATCTCATTTATTAGTAGAAGTATCTCCAAGATATTTTATACCTACAACTGTTCCAATAATGATTATTGCAACTTTTAATATTTATAATAAAAAAATTATAATAGACAGGAATGTATAATAGGAGAGATTAAAATGATACCAACTAAAATAATGCCTTTCTTTAAGATTGATTATATTAAAAATGATATTACTTCAGGATGTCTCAATTGTTGTGAAGAAAACGCTTTTAACATTTATTATAATGGTGAGATTGAAAAGAATATTATTCTTGGTACATATTTAAGTGGAAATAATGATTCAATATCATTGAGTGCAAAATGCTTAAAGTGTGGTAGTTTAATTAAAGTATTTAATAGCTGTATAGATGGTTATGATGCTAATTGTGAAGAATGGAATACTTTAAGAACAATTAATAAAAATAATGTTAAAGTTAAACTTTTTAATTGTAGTCGTTGTAAAGGCGATAATTTTTCTATTTCTATAAAATACGAATATCCTGATGAAGATGAATTAAAAGAAATTGGGTTTAAAGATATATCTAATGCATTCACATGGATAACTGTATCACTTATTTGTAATAATTGTGGAAAGAAATATAAAAGATTTATTGATTTTGAATCTTAGTTTATTAATACTATAACAATATATTTGTGTTTTTATAATGGAGGTATATAATGTTAGAAAACAAATTAGGAATTACTAATTCAGTGGATCTTGCTCATGAAGAAGAAAGAATTACTAAATTAAAAGCATTAAAATTATTTGATACGAATAAAATAGATGAATTTGAAATAGGAACATTTAAAGGATTAGCTTGTATTCATAAATATTTATTTGACGATATATATTCATTTGCTGGCAAAATAAGAAAAGAAAATATTGCTAAAGGGAATTTTAGATTTGCATCTTGTATGTATTTAGAAGATGTTTTACATAAAATAGATAATATACCTCAAGATACTTTTGAAAATATTATAAAAAAATATGTAGAAATGAATATAGCTCATCCATTTAGAGAAGGAAATGGTAGAAGCACTCGTATTTGGTTAAATTTAATATTAAAGAAAGAATTAAATAAAATAATTGACTGGAGCAAGGTTAATAAAGAAGATTATTTACTTGCAATGGAAAGAAGCCCAGTTAAAGATTTAGAAATTAGATTATTACTTCAAAATGCCTTAACTGATAAAATTAATGATAGACAGGTTTTTATGAAGGGGATAGATTCTAGTTATGAATATGAAGGATATAATGCATATCCAATATTTGAATTAGATAAAAAATAGTTAAAAATTTTATAAAAAATCTAAGATAAAAAACATATCTTAGATTTTATTTATTTGGTTTCTTTCTTAATAAGTTTAGCATGAACTACCATTTTATCATCATTATTATAGCAAGTAGATAATGTAAGTATATTATCAGTATATGTAACATTTGTATTAAAATTATAGTTACTTCTACTAATTATCATATTAATAAATTCTTGAAATTCCTCATCATTAATAAAATTAGTTTGTAAGTAATCACTTGTAGTTGGTATACGATATATACTAAATATTTGCCATAAACTATTTTCGGTTTCGGTAGATACTTTTATTATATAATTATTTGTATTATTAAGCCATTCATTATTTAAAACTTTTTTTAATGTTCCGAACATAGTCTTATCAGATCTTCCATGAGCGTAGATAATGGTATTTTTGTTATTAGTTGAATTATTTCTATAATCTAAAAATACCCATCCAGCTGCATTATAAGATTTATTAAAACTATGTGTAAGATAATATTTATTATCACTACTTTGAACAAAAGGATAATTGATATTTGTACCATTTACTTTTAACCATCCAACAACATCTGAATTAATTTTCTTTAAATTACTAAAATTAACATTTATCATATTCATATTTATATAATCCCAATATGGATTTTCTTTTGGAACTTCTTCTATAGGTTCTATTATTTCGGTATTTTCGGTATCTTGTACTTCTTCTACATCCACATGTTCTTGAATATTAGTTATTTCATCATTAGTTTTATTTGAATCCATTTTCCATTTAACTATATTAAACACAGATATTATTAAAGTTACAATAAGTGTAATAATTATTAAAATAAATATTATATTCTTCCATTTAATTTTTATTTTTCTTTTTCTCATATGTTTATTCCTTTACAAGAGGGTTAAAATTTTCAATAGATTCAATTAATTTTGGATGTTTAATAACAAAATGGATAGTTGGATTAGAACTTTTGGAAATAACTACATAATTGTTTTTAAGAAATGATATAGTAATATTCTTAAATGTTTTTTCTTTTATATAATTTATTTCATAGTTATTTTCATTTTTTGCATAAATATTTGTTAATTTTAGATGTTCCATATATTCTTTATAGGTATAGTTGATTTTTTTATCATAAAATAAATTATTTAGTAAAAGGGAAGGAATATCATTTTTAAATTCATTCTCTTTAATTATATAAATATAATCATTAACTTTATTATTTTTAATAATATTATTCATATATTTTCGTTCATTATCTTTATATTTTATTATTCTATTAATATCATTGGTTGGTATTTTATTTCTTCTTAAAATTTTAATAAGTAAATCATTAGAGATAGTAAATAGAGGTAATGATGAAAGATATCTTGTTCTATTACTTAATATATTTTCATCTTTTCTTAAAAATAAACCATATTCTTTTGAATTATTTTCTCTATAAATTTCCATAAGTGGACTAGCTTTTTTAAGGAGTAAATTACTTTTTTCTTTATAATACTCAATTTCTTTTTTATTTGTAGTTAAGTAATACATTCCCTTATTATGATATCCTTTTAGGGATTCGCCTGTAAGTGCAACTGTACCTGAAACATAGTTAAAATGATTATATATATTATTTTTATTGTCTTTTAGATAATATGGAGAAATTTGACCGGACATATAAATAGGAATCCAGCTTTCTAAACCTAACATCATTTCTTTAAATGGTCTATCTAAATTATGAATGATGTTTAGATGATGACCTTTTTTTAAACACATTGCAATAGCATACATCCATTTTTTACCGAAGATAGTATCTTCTGCCATATCTTCCATAGGCATATCACTACACATGAAAATATCTTCTTTTGATTTGGATAGAATAGTTGCTTTAAAAAAGTTTAATTCTCCTTCTTTCATTTCTTCTAAGCCATAATAATGTTTTGTTTTAACTTTATAAAAGGGAATACTTGGAACTTTTAATTCGTTAAACTTTATTACTTTTATATAATCATCTAAATTAAATGAATCAAGGTTGTATAGAAAATCTGATGCTGGGCTTTTAATGGGAGTAGCTTTGCTAGTTAGCCATGCAAATAAGGTATTATAAATTTTGATATTTGATAAATCATTTTTTTTACATCCTATTATTACTTGTAAATTATTTATGGCTTCAGAATTCTTATATCTTGAAAAAACATATGAACATATTTTATTTGAAAATTCAATTGGGTTAGAAGGTCTTGCCTTACCATATCTTATTCTGGAAATATGGGATGCATCAAATATGATGTATTTTGACATTTCATTTGTATTTATATTAAGTGTTGTAATTAAAGTATTAAGATTATTACTAAAAGTAATGTAGTCAAAATTGTCACTTAATAAAGTCGAGTTAAAATCATTTTTAATTTTATCAAGTGTATATTTTTTTTGCTTTTTTTCCTCTGCAATATCAAAAAGTGCAGTGATTAATTTATTTAGATTGATACTTTCTTTTAGAGGCGTTCTTTCACCACTACGATATCTACTTATGACAGATTCAGATAATCCTGATTTAGTTGATAATTTTTTAGACGTACAATCTAATTCTATTAAGTACTTATTTAACACATCATTAAATTTCATAAGGGTTCACTTCCTTAAGTATCATTATACTATATTTTAAAATAAGTAAAAACAACTTTCCATTAAAAACATTGATTTTAAAGACAAGTATATTGTTCTTGATTTTATTTTCACTTATAATAGTATATAGAGAAAAGAGTGTGATATTATGAGAATAGGCAAATTAAATATTAAAGATAAAAAAATAATTGCTATTATTGTTGTTATTGCAGTAGTTGGAATTGCTGCTTTGTTTGGAATATTTAATAATTCTGATAAAAAGGTAAAAATTGTTAAATCAGAGGCTAATAAAATAGAATTAGAAGATTATACTACAAATGAGTTTTCCATAAAAAAACCAAAAGGATGGAAAGTTGATACATTTGGTGATTATATTCACTATACGATTAAAGTATATAATCCAGATAATCCGATTTATCAGTTTTTCTTTAATATGAAAACTGAAGGCTATAATAAATCAGAAGCTGCTAAAAGATTTCAACAAAAATATTATCCTAATAATATTTTTGCCAAAACTAGTGTAATAGCTACTAAAGATACCGAAGGTTTTTATAAAATATTTAATGATTTAGGTACTTTAAATAATACTAGTACATTTATATTTCCAACATTAACTGATTTTACTGTAACTGATAACTTAGGTAAAGGTAGTTTAGGTGGAGATATGTTAAGGGCAACATTTAAAGATGCAAATGGGAAAGAAGGAGAAGGAATATTTACTGCATATGTATATGACGTTGGATCATATTATGTCTATGAAAATATAATCTCAGGTAAACAAATAGATATCCAATATTTAAATGTATATGATGCTATTTTTATTACTGCACCAAAAGATGAGCTTATTGATTGGGAAGAAGTGTTAAATACTATTTGTTCTTCGCTAGAATTTACTGATACATTTATAAATGGATTTAATCAACAACAAGATGCTGTCTTGAAGAATTTTCAACAAATTAGAGCCATTGGTAATCAAATAAGTGATGGAATAATGGATTCTTGGAATAAAAGAAATAAATCTTTTGATATTATGAGTCAAAAACAAAGTGATGCAACACTTGGTTATGAAAGAGTATATGATACGGAAACTAATGAAATATATAAAGCATATAATGGATTTACAGATGATTATGATGGTGAAAGATATAAATCTATAACTGATGATATGTATTCACAAAAAACTAGTGGATATATAGAAAAGTAGGTTTATATGAAGAATAAGAAAATTATTTATGTCATTATTGCTTTTATTGTATTGATAGGTATTGTTTCTATAATTATTATTAAAAATAGAAAACAAGAATTAAATGATCATACTCCACCAGAGGCAAGTTCAATAATGGATGAACTTAAGAAAAAATATCCGGATAAAGAGTATCAAAAGTTAAAGGGTGGGGAAATATTAACTGAAAATACTTCATTTAGTAAATATTCATTTATAGATGATAATTCCATATATATATTTAATCCACAAAAGTTAGATAATGGCGAGTTTGTTTATAAAAAAGTATATGATATAGATAAAAGTATTAAGGTTATGAATATTGCTCCAAATTCTGGAGCAGATATAAAGTTTTATGATTATAATGATACAATATATACATTACATGATGATAATACAGATAATAAAGTTACAGATAGCTATGATATGTATTTAAATGCAAATTATAGTCTTAGTGATTATCTTAAATGGAGTTATTCAACAGAGTTTCTTGGTAAAAAAATTGATTATGATTTTATGTCTAAATATGCTTATGTTAAAGATAATATTTTATATAGTATAAATTATGGAAATGAAAAATATCCAACCACCCAAAAAATAAGTGGTAATTATGAAGGAGAAAAAGTAATTAGAATATATAATGAGAGAATAGTAAAAACTGATAAAGGTTTTTATGAACTAATGAGTTATTTTGATACTAATTCAAACAAGAAAATTACTACAACAGTTAAAATTAATATGTTAACTAAATACTATAATGAAATATTAACATTTACATATAAATATGTAGTATTAAAAGATCATACACTTATACCTATAAATGATGTTATGGAAAACAGAGTAAGGGATTACTCATATGATTATTTCTTAAGTGGATTTAATTATATGAGTGAAGTTAGGTATGAGGAATGATGGAAGGAGGTGGCAAAATGAAAAGATTAAAAATGTTATTATTAGTTTTTATGATTGGTATATTTGCATTTACTACGAATGTATTTGCTGAATCAAAAAATGAAGTAACATTAAATTTTAAAGGTGGAACAATTCATGATGGTTATGTAGAATATGATAAAATAGTAAAGGTACAATTGTTTAAAGGTGAGAATTTAGTTACTGATATTTCAAATAATATGGTAATTGATTTAAATGAAGCAGAGTACAAGTTTGTAATTGAAGAAATTGAAGATACAAGTGTTTCTAGTAAGGGTACACCAAAATTAAAAATTAACAATTGGTATTATCCTATGACAACAATAGTAGGGGAAACTAAATCTACATTTAGATTAGATTCGAACAAATTTAATGGTACATTAGATATTGAATTTGAAAGAAAAGCAGTGGCTATTAATACAAAGATTGAAAATGTTTACAATGATGTAACATCAACAGATGTAATTGATTTGAGTGGTGGAAAAGAATATGTAATTGATTTTTCTAAAACTGATGAATTAACAGAAGGATTAAAATCATTTGCAGATTTAGATAAAACACTATATTATCAAGTCTTTAATGGTAGTCTATTAGTAACAGACAATGAAAGCGAAGCTGTTATAAAGATAGTTGGAAATAGGTCAGAAAATAAAGCCATATTAACTGCAGTAAATGTTGGAACTAAAAAAAGTGAAATTTTTAAAGGATTTCATATGCAATTTACAGGTTCCGCATTGGATTATGATGACCTTGATGGTGGAATTATGCATGAAACAAGATATGATTATTATACTAGATGTAAATATGAATTTACATTTCAATATGTAAAAGAAGAAGTTACACCTAAAGAATATGAGTTCATTGAAGGATCTAATCAAATATATACTATTGATGAATCAAAAAATGCTATATTTAGAATAGGTGCGGACTTTAGTTTATTTGATGGTAGGGTATATATTGATGGAACATTAATTGATGCTAAAAATTATAAAGCTGAATTTGGTAGCACTGTTATTACATTAAATAAAGAATATGTTGATACACTATCGGTTGGTGAACATACGATTAAGGTTGTATTTAGTGATGGTGGCTCAGCAACTACTAAATTTGAAGTTAAAGCAAAACAAGTAAATACAGAAAAGACAGAAGATATTACTAATCCACAAACAGGCGATAATATTAGAACATATATAATACTATCTATTATATCGGCGTTAGGTATTGCTACTACTATAGCAATTAATAAAAAAGAAAATAAAAAATTAGGAGGAAAAAAATTATGAAGAAAAGAAAAATATTAATTACTGCTGTATTAATGTTCTTATTTACTATGTGCATTGCACCAATAACTACATTTGCAGCAACAGAAATTGGCAAAGTACAAATTGGCTCTGTAAAATATGTTTATAATGTTGGAGATAAGCCAGAAGCAACAGCTGAAAAATATAGCTCAGTTGGAGACTATTCTGCCAGCTACTATGACATTGAATTTGAATACTGGGAAGAAATGGAGAAAAGTGCAACAACTGGAGAATTAGAACCAGTTAAGTTTTGGTATTCTGATGAGAATAAAAATGCTGATTTAGCACAAGATAAAAGTATAATTACTTTTGAAGAAAACAAATCTTATATGTATAGTATATCATTGAAAGCTAGAGATGGTTATACATTTGCAGAAAATACGGAAGTTTATGTAAATGGTGAAAAAGTAAAAACAATAAGCGTTGGACCAAATGGTAAAACAATGTTTGTTGCTGCGATAAAAACTATGAAACCTAAAACTCGAACATATAAGCATATTAGTGAAGTTGAAATAAATAATGCAACAATTAGTTTTAAGGTAGGGGATAAACCTGTATTTTCAGGAAAAACACCTGAAAATGTTCCATATATTTACCAATCTGAATTTTGGAGTACTGATGGAGGCAAAAAATATTATTATGCTGCTGATTTTTGGAATATAAATAATCCTGATGATTTATTTACTAAATTTGAAAGTGGAAAGTCTTATACTTATGGAATTTACTTTAAAGCAGAAGAAGGATATTGCTTTACAGCTGATACTAAATTAAAAATAAATGGTAAGTATTATGATTATGACACTTCTGAATATGATCCAATGTTACAATACAATGAAGGCGAATATGCAACAATGTGGATTCACAACACAGGTTTGGTAATTACACCAAAATCTGAAAAGCTTGTAGATCTTATAGAGATAACTAATGTAACAACTAAATTTAATGTTGGAGAAGCACCAAAATTTACTGGAAAAGTTGCTGATAATGCATTATATGAAATCGATTACGAAGGTTGGTCAGGTGAAAATGAAATGATAACAACTTCAGAATATTGGAATAATCGTTTTAAAGATTGGGGAAATGCACCTCTTACATCATTTAAAGCAAATACAAAATATAGTTATACTATATATGTAAAATTAACAGATGAAGCAGTAAAAAATGGTTACTATTTTGATAGAGATAAAACAAAATTAAGTATAAATGGAGAATTTATAAATATAGATTCAAAATATGTTGGCATTGATGAGGGAAATCCTACTGTAGCTACTTTTGGTGAAGTTTTAAAAATGACACCTACATCAACTGATCAATCTCAAGACACTACAACAGGGGAAAGTACTAGTACAAATGTAGAAAATCCTAAAACTGGTGATAATGTAATAATGTATTTAGCAACTGGAATTTTATCTATTATTGGACTTGCTGGAACTGCAGTAATTGTTTATAGAAAAAAGAAAATAAATTAAACATTGAGTTAGATTCTTTCTGACTCTTTTTTTAATTCTAAAACATAGTATTAAAAAAATTTATATAATAGTTCTGCAATAGACACCTTTATGTTTTGTATAATGCGTGCTATAATTATACATAGTTATGTTAAATCAAAATAATTAATCTGACATAACTAGGAGGTATAGAAAAATGTATAAAACTGTTGTTATAGGATATGTTCCAAAAGCTGACACCATGGCAAAAAAAGTGGAAGAGAAATCTAATGAAATGCATGAAGATGGATATGAATTAGTAACAATGTCTATAACTAATTCTGCAAAAGCAATATTAGTATTTAAAAAAATGGCTTAAAAAATAATTGAAATTTAAATAAGAGTGAGGTATTTATGAAAAAATTAAAAACAGGAATATTATTATTTATATTAGGAAATTTGTTATATCTAGCATATATATATTTTTGTGGAAATGAAGCAAGCGATATTAGTAATTTCAGTAGTGGTCTTTTACTTGGATTATCTATTGGATGTAATCTTGTAGGTATCATTTTAGCTGTGGCATATATGTCTACAAATAATGAAAATAAAAAATAAAAACTCTTATTAACACAGGAGTGAAATTGTGAAAAAAGAATTAAGTGTTAAACAGAAAAAAGCTGATAAGGATTTAAACATTATTATATTTGCTACTCTAATACCATTAATTCTTTATTTGATTTTTGGTAAAAATATTATGTTTTTTGCGGGGATAAATGAAGTAAATATATGGTTAAGATTTATTCCTATTATGTTAATTCAATTTGGATTAGCTGGATTAGGGAGCTTAATTGTTATTTGTTATAGAAATGAAAAATTAAAAGAATACGGACTTACAAAGAACAATTTTTTTAAGACAATTGTATTATCAATAACAGTATGCATTCCATCTATGATTTTTCTTTTAATGAACAATGAGATAGATTCGTATTTGCCTTTAAAAAATTGTACTTTTACTAGAGTTTTTTTAAGTTCAGGTTTTCCTGTTAATATATTAGGATATACTCTAATAGCGTTAGTCTGGGGATTTGCAGAAGGATTTAATTATGTTGTGATATCTAAAAAAATAAATGATAGATTCGTAAGTAAAAATAAATGGTTAAATTATGGTGCTATTGTATGTGGAATCGTATGTATATTAATTCATGGCATGATTGGTTTTGATTTATATACTATTTTTGAGGCACTCTCTACATTTATAATAATTTATGGTATGCTAGTAATTAAGGACGAGACAAATAATGCATGGGGTTGTATATTTATATTTTTACTTTTTTGGAACGCTATATAAATATAAATCCTAAATTTTGAGGAAAAAGATATGAAAAGAAATGAAAATAGAAATTTAAAAAATGAATAAGATAGTTATTTAGCAATTGGTATGTGTTGTGGTGTGAGTATTGGCATTGCAATAGGAGCTGCTACTGATAGTATGAATATTAGTTTAGCCATAGGAATTTGTATTGGAACAGTAGTAGGTTTAATGATGGATAAAACAAATAATAAAAAGTAAGGTAATAAAATATGAAAAATAAAAAAATAACAAGTGAAAAAATACTTAAAAGGCGAGAAAATCAGGCTTATTGTTTATTGTTTTTCATCTTTGCTGGTATACCAACAATACTCATTATTACACTTAGATGGTTCTTATCAGATGATTTTTCTATGGGGTTAACAGGATTTTTACAAAATGTATTTGCAAATATTGTCTTTATTCTAATTGCAATAGTTATAATTATATCTTCTATAAAGAGAGTACCAAATAAGCCTCTTAAAAAACTAATTTTAAAGATAGTAATTATTGTTATAAGTGCTATTGCAGTCATTCTTCTTGCTAGACCAATTATATTAGATATTCCTTATATTAAACATCCAAAAGAAACATATCTTAATAATCTTGAATTCTATGATGATACCAATTATGAGTATTTAATGTTTTATGATGTTTATGGAAAAGATTTGGAAGGTAAGTACCATACATTTCATATTAGTGAGGAACTGATGGAGAAGGGTAAAAAAATGTTAGAATTAAATGATGATTTATCTATAAAAATTTCTTATTTACCACATACTTCTACATTAATGACGCTTGAGTTTATTACGGGAAATGGAGAAAAAACTTATGAATAATTGTATGAAAAAATTTATTAAAAAATTTAAGCCATCAGAAAATTTACAAAAGCCTGATGAAGATATTTTGAATTTTTTTAAAGAAATTTTGCCAAATGAAATAATAAATCTATGGGAAGAATATGGTTTTGGAGATTATGGAAATGGCTTAATTAAGATAATAAATCCTAGAGATTATATGAATAGTTTGTATGCGTGGCTTGGTAGAATAGATAATACTAGAATACCAATAATTCTAACAGCGTTTGGAGATATATTTTATTATAGAAAACTAGAAGATGGTAAAAATGATATATCTATGCTAGATATACATTATAGAAAAACTATAGTATGTAGTTATTCATATCAAGAGTTTTTTGAAAAGTATATTGTAGATAAAAAAGTTATAAAAAATGTTTTAAGAATAGATTTATACAAAAAGGCTGTAAAAAAAATAGGCAAACTTAATGATAAAGATATATTTTTCTTTGTACCGGCGTTGGTTTTAGGTGGTAAAGAAGATATAAAATATATAGATAAAGGTAATTGTATTATACATCAACAAATTTTGCTAAATTTGATAAATAATAGGTGAAGGCATGAAACATCAAAATATTTAATAATACTTGTCATATTATTTATAATATTACTAACTGGTTGCACAACTCAAGAGGACAAAAAGATGTGTATAGATATGTAAAAAAACATACAGATCAAAAAAGTTAAGGTATACAAAGAAAGATTAGAAAATACAGGCGAAGATGGTTATGTAGATTATATTTGGAATGTAACTGCTGATGATGTATCATTCCATGCTAAGAATGATTATGGTTAGAGATCATCATTGGTCTTAAATAGTCCTAGTTACGATTATTATTGAGATTCACTATTAAAAGCATATTTTAATTCTGATTACTACCTGATTTTATACTCGATGAAAAGAAAGGAAAATGATTATATTTTTGAAACTGGTTATGGTATTTCAAATAGTTTTTTATACCATGTACTAATTCAAACTCCTATTAATAGTAATAATATGTCAAGAAATATTATTTATGGTGGAGATAGTACTAGCCTTACTATGTTATTGATAAAAATCATAATAACTATGAAATATCTTATGATTTTCCAGATGATGATGGAACAAATCAAGGTGAACATTCTTATTTTTTAAAAAATGGTGTATCTGTAGAACGAGAATATAAATCAAGCGATTATTTTTCAATACATGAAGTTGAAAAAATATTTGGATTGAAATTATATATTGGTGTACCAATGGAGGAAAAAATATTGATAAACATATGAAAAAAATATATTTAATATTAATGCATACTAATACGTTTCCATCAAAATTAGTAAAAATTTTTACAAGATACATGTATAGTCATGTAGCAATTTCCTTAAATAAAGGTTGTGACACATTATATAGTTTTGGAAGAAAAAGAGTTGATTCAATTTTAGATGGAGGGTTTATTGCACAACAAAGACAAGGAGAATTTTTTAAAAAATTTCACAATACAATATGTATAATATATGAGATAGATGTTACTTTAGAACAATTTCAAGCAATAAATAAAATTATTAATGATATGCAATTAAATGCTATAAAATATAAATATGATTTTATAGGAATTGTTTTAAGATTTTTTGGAATACCATTTGTTATGAAAAATAGATATGTATGCAGTTATTTTGTTGCTGATGTATTAGAAAAAGCACAAATTTATAAATTTAATAAAAAAGTATGCTTTATAAAACCAAAAGACTTTGAAAATATCAAAGAAAGTAAAAAAATATATAGTGGTCTTTATTGTTCATATAGAGTAAGAAAAAATTTTGATGAAATATAAAATAAAAGGTAAGGAAATAAAATATGAAAAAAGGCATAATAATTTATCAATCAAAGTACGGTGCAACTAAAAAGTATGTAGATTGGCTAATTGAAAAAACAAAATTCGATTGTATTGAAACATCTAATGCAAAAATAAAAGAAATTGAAAAATACGATACAATAATTTTATGTGGAGGTATTTATGCTTCTGGTATAGCAGGTTTATCATTTTTTAGAAAAAATTATGATATATTAAAAAATAAAAAATTAGCTATATTTTGTGTTGGTGTATCTCCTTTTGAAAAACAGGCATTTAATGAAGTAAAAGCACGTAATCTTAAGGAAGACTTAAAAGATATTCCTACATTTTATGGTAGGGGAGCTTGGGATGAAGAAAAAATGTCATTTAAAGATAGAACTTTATGTAAACTATTGCAAAAGGCAATTGCAAATAAAGACCCTAAAACTTATGAACCATGGATGAAAGCATTAATGGGTGCAATGGGAAAAAATGTGATTGGACTGATAAGAAATATTTAAAGCCACTATTAGAGTACATTGATAATTAGTTAGGAAATAGTAGTTGTAGAGGAGGATAAAATCGTGAAAATAATAATATATGGTTCTAAGTATGGTACTACAAGACAGTATGCAATGGAATTATCAAAAAAGACTAATATTAAAGCAGAAAGCTATGAAAATATAAAAAATATAAATGAATATGAAACAATTATATATATTGGGGCACTATATGCTGGAGGAGTTTTAGGAATGACTAAAACATTTAAAAAAATATCTAATTGTGAAAATAAAAAAATAATAATAGCAACAGTTGGATTAGCAGATCCTACGGATAAAGAAAATATAAATAATATAGAAAATAGTATGAAAAAACAACTTCCAAATGAAATATACGAAAAAGCATCTATTTATCATTTAAGAGGTGGAATAGATTATTCAAAACTCAATTTTTTACATAAAACAATGATGAGAATACTTTATAATAAAATAAAAAGTTTACCAGAAGAAAAGAAAACGGCAGAAGATAAAACAATGATAGATAGTTATAATAAAAAAGTAAACTTTGTAGACTTTTCTAGCTTAAAAAATATGATTGATGAAATTAAAAGATAATGTACTGTTTAGGAGAAAGATATGCAAAAAAGAAAACTGATTTTTATAATTGTATTGCTTGTGTGTATAAGTGCTATATTAGGAGTTTTATATTTTAATAAAGTTTATAAATCTTCTTATGCTTTGAATATACCATCAGAAGATAATGTTTACAACATAAATTTGGAACAAAATGGAAAAATAATTCAGGTAAATGAGCAGGATAAAATAAAGGATATTATAAATATTATTGGTAAAGTTAAAAGAACAACAACTAATGAAAGTGTACAAGATAGTCCTATAAATGTAGAAAATGAAATAAAAATAGATTTTGAATATGATGAAAACAAATCTTCGACTGTATTTATTTATAAGAAAAAAGGTAAATACTTTATTGAACAACCTTATAATGGAATATATAGAATATCTTTAGATGATCACAATTCGATTGTAAAATATATAAGAAATTAAATATAAATTGTAATTTATAAAAATGGAGGATTAATTATGAAAAAGAAATTATTTATTATTTTATTATGTGGAGTTATGATATTGGGATTAACAGGATGTGGTAAGTCTAGTGTAGAAGATGCTAAAAATGATTTACAAGATAGTCAAGAAAAGTATGGCTCTGTTGAAAAGGAGACTGCCGATGTTTTAGTTGCAAAATTTAATACTGAAGTAGTAGATAACAGCACATTAAATCCAGCATCAACTGATTATTTAACTGAATATAATAATCAGTATTGGTATGGATTACTTGATGGGGTTTCATTAGTAGTTGTTCCAGAAAAATATACAGGAGATAAAGCAACTGACATAGTAGATTATATGCTTATTTATGTAGATAAAACTAGTAAATATGGTGATGATGCACTTACATATGCTAAACATTTAATCAAAGCAAATTATAATGATGCGTCGAAAACTGAAATTGATACATTATTAGAGGAAGCAAAAACTAAATCAACTACTGGTAAAACAGCATACAATGGAAAGGGTATTTCTGTTGGTTATTTAGATAAGAATGATTATTATCAATATCAAGTGTTAAGATTTTATAAATAATTTTAATATAGTTATTTATTATAAAAATTGTAATTTATGTGAAAGATTGGAGTATATTATGAATAAAAAAATGGTGAGGGAATTTTTAATAATAACTTTTGTTATAATGATAATTTTTTGGGGAGGATGTGCTTTAATTAGTCAAGCTTTTGATATAACAATAAACAATATATTTTTAAGAATTATGCACATTGTAGGAGGATTTTCGCCAACTATTGCCTCTTATATTTCATTAAAACGAAATGGCAAAGTTAAAAATTTTAAAGAATGGCTAAAAAAAATATTTGATATAAAACACAATATTGGTACTTATCTTCTTATATTTTTATTTGTGTTGATTTATTATCTGGTTGGATGTTTAGCAAATGGGTTTACAATCGGGGCTCCTATTTTTATGATTATATTAATTGTACCAATGATGTTAGTAGGTGGTGGAAATGAAGAAGTAGGATGGAGAATGATATTACAGCCTGAATTGGAAAAAAAGTTTGGTTTTAATTTAGCTACTATTTTAACAGGAATTACTTGGTGGTTATGGCATTTTCCAATATTTTTTATAAAAGGGACTGCTAATATAAATATGAATTATTTTCTATTTGGAATTATGTGTTTAACTTTAAGTTATGCTTTGGCAACAATAAGAAAAATATCAAATGGTGTATTTCCTTGTATATTAACACATTGTTTGATAAATGGGTTATCTGCAATTTTTGTATTTAATTTTAGTTTATTAAGTTGTTGTGTGAGTTTAATTGCAACAATAGTAACATCATTGATAATTTTAAATATATATAAAATAAATACTAATTAAAATATTGTAATTAGTTTGGAAACAATAATTTGGTGGAAAGAATGAATATAGAAAATTTGCAGAAAACAATAATGGTTTTAATTGTATCTATATTTTTAAGCTATATTTTAATTACTACAAAAGATTTATTAACAAGAATAGTAGTTATACCATTTTTGATTTTTGGAATTAGTTCGTTTATAAAAAATATTTGTTTAATATTTAATAAAAATAAAATTGCTAAAGTATTTAGTAAAATAAGTGTAATATCATTCTTTATATATTATTTTGGATTTCTTATTTATTGGGGTTATACGGCTATACTAAACAAAGATTATATACTTGTATTATTTTCTTTACTTGCTTGGGTTGGTGGAATATTTGTGGCATGCAAAAAATACTTGAGATTTAAAGATATTAAATAGGTAAAAAATTGTAAAATGGAGATGAGATAAAAGTGTATTCAAAAACAGAAGAAGAAATATTTAAAATTTTGAATAGTAATATTAGTGGATTAGATAGTAAAGAAGCGAAGAAAAGATTAAATGATTATGGGCAAAATATCATTCTAAATAAAAAGAAAACACTATGGATTTTAAGATTTTTAAAGCAATTTAATGATACTATGATTATCATATTATTTGTAGTTGCATTACTTTTATATTTTTATGGATATTTTTATTCTCATGAATATACTGATACTATCGTTATTCTTTTTGTAGTTTTTATTAATGCTATTGTGGGATTTATACAGGAAGAGAAGGCAACTTTAATATTAAAAGACTTAAAAAAATATGAAACTAGTACTTGTAAAGTTAAAAGAGATGGAAAAATAATAGTAATAAACACCAAAGAATTAGTTCCAGGGGATATAATATATTTAGAATCTGGAGAAACTGTTCCTGCTGATATTAGAATTTTTTCATGTGAGAGTTTGAAAGTGGATGAATCAGCACTAACTGGAGAAAGTGTTCCAGTTGTAAAAAGTGTAGATGTTTTAAAAGAAAACTTAATTATTCAAGAACAAAATAATATGTTATTTTTAGGAACAAACATTACAAACGGAAAATGTACTGGTATGGTTGTAAGCACAGGGAAAAATACTGAGATAGGTAAAATTGCATTATCATTAAATGAAATTGATAGTATAGAAACACCATTACAACTAAAAATAAAAGAACTTTCTAAAAAGATAACATTTATAGTATTTATTATTTTAATTTTTATATTTATTTTGGCATTAATTAATAAATATACAATATTAGAAATTATAATGTTATGTTCATCACTTGCAGTAGCTGCTATTCCTGAAGGACTACCTACTGTAATTACAATAACATTATCTGTTGGAATATCTAATTTAGCAAAAAAGAAAACAGTAGTAAAACAAATGCAGGCTGTAGAAACTTTAGGTGCAATTGATATTATTTGCTCTGATAAGACTGGTACTATAACTCAAAACAAAATGACTGTTAAAGAAGAATATGTAATAGATGAAAAAATGCTTAATTACATATGTGCTCTTTGTAATGATGGTCTTATTTATGACGATAAATATGTAGGTGATCCTACTGAAACTTGTTTATATGATTATCTATATAATAAAAAAATTGATTCTCTTAAATTAAGAAAAAAATGTGAGAGAATATTAGATATACCTTTTGATAGCGATAGAAAGATGTTTACTACTTTAAATAGAATTGATAATGATGTATATATTTTATGCAAAGGTAGTATGGATTCTTTGATTGAGAAAGTAAATCTATCTAAAGATGAAAAGCAAGAGGTTTTAGATAAAGTTAAGAACCTTTCTAAAAATGCTTTAAGAACTTTAGGGTTTGCTTATAAAAAATTAGATTATATACCAAAAGATATTAAAGAATTAGAAAAAGAGGAAAATAATTTATCTTTTGCTGGTATTCTAGGAATGATAGATCCACCAAGAGAAAGTGTTAAGAAAAGTGTTCTTTTATGTAAAAATGCTGGTATTAGACCTATCATGATTACAGGAGACTCTATAGATACGGCAACTGCTATTGCTAAAGATGTTGGAATTATAAGTAACGATAATGAAGCAATACTTGGAAGTGAACTTGATAAATATAATGACAAAGAGTTAAAAAATATCGTTAAAAAATATTCTGTTTATGCAAGAGTTAATCCATCTCATAAAGAAAGAATTGTCCTTGCTCTTCAAAATAGTGGAAAAATTGTAGCAATGACTGGAGATGGAGTAAATGATGCACCAGCTATAAAAGATGCACATGTTGGTGTAGGAATGGGGATTACTGGTACTGATGTTACAAAATCTGCATCAGACATAGTATTAATGGACGATTCTTTTTCAACAATAGTTGTCGCAGTTGAAGAAGGAAGAAGAATATATAATAATATTAGAAATAATATAGTATTTTCATTATCAAGTAATTTTGCTGAAATATTTACAATTATAATTGGATTATTTTCTAAAACAACTATTCTTTTACCAATTTATATCTTATTTATTGATTTGGTAACTGATTCTATTCCTAGTATATGTTTATCTTTTGAAAAGAGTGAAGATGGCATAATGAATAAAAACCCAAGAGGAATAAATAAACCATTATTTACACCATTTATAAAATCATGTATAGCATCATCAGCTATCATTGAAACTATATTCGTAGTTCTTACATATTTTATTAGTTTAAAAATGTATGGACAAGAAACAGCCATGTCTTTAGCACTTCTTTCAATGGTAGTTCAGGAGATAGTTTATTCTATATCTTGTAGAAATTTAAAACAATCTGTTGTTAAGCAAGGAATATTTTCTAATAAAGCAATGAATTATGGATTACTATTGATATTTTTAATTGAAGTTATAGTGTTTATTACACCTATTGGAAAATTAATAAGCATAACATCAATAAATATTAGTTTGATATTAGTGGTATTTTTACTAAATTTTATAGCAATATTTATTTACGAATTAATTAAGCCAATCTTAGTAAAATGGTTTAAAGATTAATTGTAAATATAACTCAACTAATACTTGAGTTATTTCAACTAACTGTTTATATACCTTATATATGCTTTATTATATAATTGTTGTGGAGGTAAAAAAGATGAATAAAAAACTTATAGTAATTAGTGCAGTATGGTGCCCTTCTTGTTTAATTTTAAAAAAACATTTAAAGAAATTAAATAGTGAATTTAATTTAAAATATGATCTATTAGATTTTGATTTAGATGAAGATGAAGTAAGTAAATATAATGTAGGTGATAAACTTCCGGTAATTATTTGCAATAATAAAAGAATTATTGGTGAAAAATCGTATGAAGAATTAGTTACTTTTCTAAAAGAGTGTGAGATCATATGAAAAGATTATTATTAATTGTATTAGCAGTTTTCTTATGCTTTCCAACTGATTCTTTTGCTTTAGCAGAAACATATAGTGATAGGGTTTCTAAATTTACAAAGTCAGAAATTAAAGAAAATAAAATAAATTTGTATCTATTTTATGGAGAAGAATGTCCTCATTGCGAAGAAGAAAGAAAATGGCTTAAACAAATTGAAAAAGATTATAAGGACTATGTAGATGTTTATTATTATGAGGTATGGCATAATAAAAGAAACGCTGATATTAAAAAGCAGGTTAAAGCTGAATTTGAAATAACTGAAAAAGGTGTTCCCTTAAGTATAGTTGGGGATGATTATTTTATTGGTTTTTCCGATGTTGTCGGTTCAAGAATTGAAAATAAAATTAAAGAATATGTTGAATTAGATAATAATCCTAATGAAATAAAATTACCTTTATTAGGTACTATTAACATAAAAACGGTTTCTATTCCCCTTGTTGCAGTTATTCTTGGTTTCATAGATGGTTTTAATCCTTGTGCTATGTGGATATTACTATTTTTAATTAATATGTTATTTGGTATAAAAAATAGAAAAAAGGCGTGGATTCTTGGATTAAATTTTCTTTTGATATCAGGTTTTGTATATTTTTTATCAATGGTTGGAATTAATTTTGCAATAAATGTGGCAACACTTAAATGGATGAAAATATCAATAGCAATATTTATTTTATTTGCAGGTATATTTAACTTTAAAAAATATTTAAAAATTAGAAAGGAACAAACTGGTTGTACAGTAATTGATAATAAAAAAAGAAAAAAATTAATTACAAAAATTCATAGGATTATTGATAGTAAGAATTTTCTTTTAACAATAATTGGAGTTTCTATATTAGCGATATCGGTTAATTTAATTGAACTTGCTTGTTCTTTGGGATTTCCATTAATATTTACTGAAATATTGTCAATAAATAAAATTGAGGGAATGGCGAAAATAATATATTTATTAATATATATATTATTTTATTTAATAGATGATGTATTTGTATTTGCTATATCAATGATTACTCTTGAGGCAACGGGAATAACAAATAAATATAATAAATTATGTACATTAATTAGCTCAATTATAATGATTGTAATGGGATTACTTTTAATTTTTAAACCTGATTGGTTAATGTTAAATTTTTAAGGAGAGAAGAAATGATATATTTAGATTATGCGGCTAATACTCCTATTGATAAAAAAGTATTAGATTATTATTATGATATATCCCAGAAATATTATGGGAATCCAAATTCAGTTCACAAAATTGGAAAAGACGCTAAAAATGTAATAGATAAGGCAACAGAAAATATTGCAAAAAAATTTGGAGTTTCAAAAGAAGAAATTATTTATACAAGTGGTGCTACAGAATCTAATAATATGGCAATTAAAGGTGTGTGTGAAAAATATAAAAATAAAGGTAAACATATTATTATAAGTAGTTTAGAACATAATTCTATTATTGCATCAGCAACTGTTATGCAAGATAAAGGGTTTGATGTTGACTTAGTTCCAATTAATAAAGAAGGCCTAGTAGATATAAATGAATTAAAAAAATTAATACGAGAAGATACAATATTAGTTAGTATTGTTGCTGTTGATAGTGAAATTGGTTTAGTACAACCTATTGAGGAAATTTCAATTCTTTTAAAACAGTATCCTAACATTCATTTTCATACTGATGCTACACAAGCAATTGGTAAAGTAAAAATAGATTATAGTAATGTAGATTTAATAACCTTTTCACCACATAAATTTTATGGTATTAACGGAATTGGAGTATTAATAAAGAAGAAAAATACTAATTTAATACCATTAATAAGTGGTGGTAAATCGACAACAATATATAGAAGTGGTACTCCTGTAACACCGCTTATTGCCTCAGTAGATAAAGCTCTTGATATTGCTTTATTTAATCAAGATGATAGATATAATTATGTTTTAGATTTAAACAAAAAAGTTATTAATCATTTAAAAAAATATAATTTTATTCATATAAACAATACTGATAAATCCATTCCATTTACAATTAATTTCAGTATTAAAGGTGTTAATTCTAAAGACTTTGCAAAGATGCTAGAAAAAAAAGATGTTTATATATCTACTAAAACATCGTGCTGTCCAGATAATACTCCATCAAAATTAGTATATGCTTTAACTAAGGATGAATCACTTGCTTTAACTTCTGTGAGAATAAGCATTTCTCATTTAACAACTAAAGAAGAAATAGAAAAATTTTTAGAAATTTTTGATGAGTGTATTGATAATCTTAAAATACAATAAATTGTAAGAGGTAATAATTTATGATTAAATTGATTAAAGAAAATAAAATTATGTTAATAACAATGTTAATATTTGAGATTGTTGCTATATCATTATTTGTTTTATCAAAAAACTTATTTTATTTGCTTAATTTTAATTATATAGGGATTTGTATATCAATTGGTATGTATTTAATGTCACATAAGGTTAAGTATGCAAGAAATTTTGTTCAATTAGCAGTTGGTTTATATATGCTTGTATATTTAGGTATGATATGTAGGGAAAATATGCAAATTGAAGGGTTTTGGTACTATTTATTTTTAGGAGTATTTGAAGCAGCAACAATACATTACTTTGTAGCAAAAATTGCAGGACCATTATTTTTTGGCAGAGGATGGTGTGGTTATGCTTGCTGGACCGGAATGGTTCTAGATTTATTGCCATATAAAATTCCTAAAAATGACAGAAAAAAACTGGGATGGATTAGATATATTGTATTTTTGTTATCATTAATATTTGTATCAGTATTATTTATATTTAAAGTAGATAATTTAGAAAATATAATGTTCTGGGCTTTTATAATTGGAAATATTGTATATTATATTTTAGGAATAATACTCGCATTTATATTTAAAGATAATAGAGCATTTTGTAAATATATATGTCCTGTTACTGTTTTTCTAAAACCATCTAGTTACTTTTCATATTTAAGAGTTAAATGTGATCATAGTAAATGTATTAATTGTCATAAATGTATAAAAAGTTGTCCAATGAATGTAGATATGTTAAATGACTCAAGAAAAAGAAAGAATGGTACTGAATGTATACTTTGTTGCAACTGTATTAATGGTTGCCCTAAAAATGCTTTAGATTTAAAATAATTATAGGATAGTGATTGATTATGGAAAAAATTATATATAAAAAATGGTTTAAAATATTATTAGTTTTAATTATGTTTTGTCCTTTAATAACAGAGCAGAAGTATAACCCTCAATATACAACGAATGTTATAGGAAGTGTGTTAGAGCATCCATATATTAATAATATTGGTGTTGGTCTTATTGTTACTAAAATAATTTTATTAGTAGTTTGCTTACTACCACTTTTTATGAAGGAAAAATCAGGCAAATATATTTTAGGATATTATGGTATAATCTTATTATTTGTAGGACTATTTCAAAATATGTCTAATACCGAGTATGGCTTTACATTTATAATAGGAAATATGATTATTCAATACATTGTTTCAATATGTTGCTTTAATGATGTTATAAAAAGTAAAAGTAAAATATCAAAAGAAGATTTAAATAAAAAAGCTTTGTGGATAATACCTTTAATGATTTTAGCATTTTTAATGCCATATATTATTGAAAATAATAATATAATGCCAAGTATAAGCACAATATTTACAAATGAAGCTGGAGTAACTTATTGTATGATTACACCTGTAATTATTGGAATGCTGATATTATTTTCAAAAAATATTGATAAAGCTACTATTAATATAATATCTTTTGTTGGATTATCCTTTGGAATATTTAATATGATGACTTGGTTTGGCTTTAATATAAAAGATTGGTGGATGGGAATACTTCATTTACCATTATTAATTATATCTATTTATGGATTAAGGATATCAAAAGTAAAAAAAGGAAGAAATATTGATGAACGATAAGAGAAAAAAGATAATTAAGATTTATAAAGCAGGTATTATTATTTCAATAGTTAGTTCAATAATAATTTTTGCAGTTCTTAAGTTTAAGTTACCATTTTTACCAATTGCTATAATATGTTTTGGTATTCTTATTACTAGTAAGATTGCCAATAGAGTAAAATTAGAACTTACAAATGATTATAATGATAAAATAGTTAGTGAGGCATTAAAAACTAAAATTGCTAATTTAACATATAATCATAAATTAGGAATAGATAAAAAGGAAGTAAAAGAATCTAAAATAATTGATTTAAAAAGTAAGTATATATCTAATAATTTATTTGCTGGAAATTATAAAAATACTAATTTTAAACAAGCTAACATTGAAATAAAAAAGTTGGAATATTATAAAACTCCACAAGATTGGGAATCTTCTTTAACTACTATATTTGAAGGATTACTTGTAATATATGAATTTGAAAATAAATTTAATGATAGTTTAATACTATGTCAAAAAGGATTTAAAAATTTTCACTTAAGTAAAATATTTAATAAAGTAAAATATGGTAAAGTTAGTTCTTGTGATGAAAAATTTAATAATAATTTTATAATCTATGCTTCAAGTAAAGAATGTGTTTCTTATATGTTAAATTATAAAATAATAAAGATAATAAATAAAATAATAGAAGATGATTGCAAATATTTAATATGTATTTTAGAGAATAAAGTATATATATACATTATGGGAAATCCTTATAAGATTGATATAACAAAAGAAATTGAAGCAAAAGATGTTCAAAAATATAAAGATTTTATTGCTAATCAATGCAATTTAATAGATGAATTTATAAAATTAAATTAAGGAAGTGATTATATGCAAGATACAGAAATAATTAAAATAATATTTGGTATTTTTCTTTCTGCATTTTCAATAACTTTATATATAATAGCGTTTACTCTTTTCTATAAATATTTAGTTCAAGAAAAAAAGTGTACTAGTAAAGTAATTGGAAAGGTTAAAAAATATACTCTAGCTACTAGAGGTGGAGAATATTCTCCAGTATGCTTGCCTATTGTATATTATGATGTTGATGGAAAAATATATAAAGTTATAGGACCGGAGTATAAAGGATACATAATTAAATCTATAAGTTCACCAAGTATGGAAAATAAAGTTGAATGTCATGAAGAAAATGGAAGGTTAATAATAAATATTAATAAAAATTCCATAATTGGAATATTAAAAAATCCAATGGAAAAGTTATATCCAATTGGAAGTGAAGTAGAAGTTCATTACTCTCCAGAAAATCCAAAATTATCCTACGTAATAAGGTATTGTAATAAAAAGAGTGCTTTTTATATAACAAGTATTGCAGCAACATTGATATTAATAATAGATATTTTAATTCTAATAATATTATAAAAGGAGGTAAAGATTATGTTAGTAAGCATAGTAATAAGTAGCATATTTCAAATAATATTATTTAGTCTTATTCCATTTGTTTTTTTGCTTATAACTTCTAGAAAAAAGATGAGTTTTTTAGAATATATTGGCATAAAAAAAATAAATAAAGAAAATAAGAAAGATGCATTTATCTTCTCAGCAATAACACTTTTATTTTTCTTGATTTTAACTGTTTATATTCTTTATATTGCTAAAGGAATGGAAACTGCGACCTCAAAGTTTAATGGACTAGAATTTAAGGGTTTATTATCAGCTATAGTATATGCTAGTTTAAATACTGCATTACCAGAAGAAATATTATTTAGAGGTTTTTTACTAAAAAGATTTAGTAGATTTGGATTTGTTTTTGGAAATATAGTTCAGAGTGTATTATTTGGACTTATGCATGGTGTTTTGCTTTTTAGTGAATTAGGACTTTTAAAAGCAATATTAGTTATATTATTTACTGGAGGAGTAGCATTTGCTATGGGATACATAAATGAAAAGAAAGCAAATGGTTCAATAATACCGAGTTTTATAATTCATATGATAGCGAATTTAGTTTCTTCAGTTATATCTTTATTTTCGTTAATTTAATGTAGTAAATTTTATATAAATAATTAAATAGGAGGTGATTTAAGTGAAACAACTAAAAATAGGAACATTTCTAATAGTTTTAGGTAATTTATTATATTTAGCATTCACAGTGTTTGCTGGAGATGAAACAAGTACTTTTGGACAATTTAGTAGTGGTTTATTAGTAGGATTATCAATTGGTTGTAATTTTGTTGGTATAATTTTATTTGTAGCTTATATGACTAAAAATAATAAAGAAAAAGATAAAAAATAATTAAAAGAAAGGACACTATGAAGAAGAAGATATTAATTGTTTCTTTAATATTTTTTCTTATACTTACTATCTTAGGATTTATTGCAAATTATATAGATGATGGTAGAGTTTCAACAGGACATGAACCTAAGTTTTGTATTAAAGTAGTAAGTAAAGATGGTAATAGAGTAACATATTGGGGATTAGGTTATAAAGTTATAAGATATGTTGGAGTATCGCCAAATGAACCTTACGAAAATAATATAGGTGTTAAAATGGGCAGTTGGTTTATGAAGTATGAATTACCAGATTATGTTAGTATTAAGTTATTGTATGAGGGGGAAACTATTACAATTACCGATACGAATGATATAGAAACTATAGAAAATATATTGCTATATTCAAAATATAATTATGAAATTTGTGGTGGAATTAATACCTATACAATAATAATGAATCAACAAACATATTATATAAAAGAAGATTGTAGCGTTATTCAAAAAGATGACAAACAAGCCAAAATAACAAAAGAAGATTTAGCAACACTAAAAAATATTATTTTTGATAAGTTAGAAAATAGTGAAGAACATTCTTTCTTTGGGAAAGTAATTGAATCTACAACTACTTATATTATAGTGGAACCAAACGAAGATGAAGATGAAAGAAAAACTGCTGATAAAATTTCTATTTCATTAAAAAAAAGTAATGATGAACTTTATGAAGTAGGGACAAATGTAAAAATAACTTATGATGGTCATATTATGGAAAGTTATCCTGCTCAAATTAAAGCATCAAAAATAGAAATAAAATCTATTGATAATTTTGAAATAATCTTTAAAGAAATACAGAAAAATGATAGTTCTAATAATAAGTATGTAATATTAGATAAAACTGAATCTGATAAATATGATTATAATATATATGCATATGGAGGCAAGGTAAATATTAAAATTGATGGTAATGAATATCCATTAAAAGAGGCTTTAATAACAAATAAAATAACGATGAATGAAATAATTGTTAAAGCTAATCAAGATGAAAAGGATGGAAAAATTAAAGTGATAATGTATAAAGATGGCGGAAGTATTATATATAAATATGATAGCTATGCAATAATTAAATTTCATACATTAGATGGAAATAGAGATGTTTATTTTGGCAATAATAATATAGATATTAATGTAGTTGATTAATTTAAGTTAGTAATAATAGAAATTAAATATAAAAAGAATGGGAAGGTTGTAAAAATTATGGAAGTTAAAAAAAATAGAAGTAATAAATTAAAAATATTCTTAATAATTTTAATTGTTTTAATAATTATAGCAGGTTCTGTAGTACTTTGTTCATATTTATATTATAGACAAACTGCTAATAAATTACATGAGCAAAATGAAAAGGCATTAAAAGAAATTTCGGATGTTGTTGAATACGGAAGTATTATTTCGTATGAAGAGATTACTTCAAAATTAATAGAACTGAATAGTCTTGCAAAAGGGACAACATATACGGTAAAAATTGATGAAAAATTTTTAAAGCCTGAAGAAAGTTATAAAGCAGAAAAAGTTGGAAATATAACTATAACGATTGAAACACATTGTAATTTAAATTTTTTTAATAATATCATAACTAAAAAAGAAAATACTTGGAAAATTGAAGATACACAAATGCCTGTTTTAGAAGGAGTTTCAGATAAAGAAATTATTCAAGGTGAAAAATTTGATGCTAAAGAAGGTATAAAAGCAAAAGATGCAGTTGATGGAGATTTAGAAGTTTTTATTGATGGTAATGTAGATACATCAAAAGTAGGCAAGTATACATTAACAGCTAAAGCAACTGACAAAAATCAACATGAAACTAAACAAGAATTTACTGTAACTGTGAAGGCAAAAGTTGAAACTAAACAACAGACACAATCAAATAATAAACAAACATCAACTAGTAAAAATAATAATAGTACTAAAAATAATGACAAAAATAATACAAATAATAATAAAAATTCAAATCAATCGGTAGATCCAAAATCTACCAAAGAGGGAAGATTAAAACTTGCCAAAGAAGAAGCACAAAGAGTAGTGGCAAAAATTATTACTCCTGGAATGACTAAAAAAGATAAAGCACTTGCAATTTGCAGATATCTTTATGAAACTGTTGAGGCACAGACCGATCAATCGACTGAAGCATATAAAACAAATTATGGAAATGAGGCTTATGCAGCTCTAGTTTTAAAAAAAGCAGCTTGTTCTGGAAGATGCAACGCTGTTATGCTTCTATGTGATGCTGCTGGTCTAGAATGTCAGCATGTAAATGCTCATAAATGGACACATCAATGGAATAAAGTAAAAATAGATGATGGAAGTTGGCTTGTTATAGATTCACAAATTAATCTTTATGGTTTAACTCATCCATATGATATCTATAACTAATATAGTCTTTAATTATAATTTGTTGTATGATACCTAAAAATTAGAAAAATATATAAAATTATTTGCTATTTAGATTAGTTTGAAATATAACTAGTCTTTTTATTTTGAAAAAATAGAAATAATAATTAGAAAAATAAATGAGGTATGAATGAAAATGATATAATTATAATTCTTATAATTGGTTAATTAGAAAAAAGGCTTTTAGATAAATATATAATTTTTATGAATTGGTGCTTCTATTTGTGAAAAATTGGTGGTTTCTACGCTATAATCTATAATAGAAAGAAGTATAATAAGTGACTAATTTTATAAGTATTAATGAAGTATCTAAATTAGTTCATGATGAAGATGTTGTAGATGTTGGCGGTGGTTTTTGTGGTTTTGGTGCACCAGATTCAGTTTTAAGAGAAGTAGGTAAACATTATGAACAAAACAATACCCCCAAAAATTTAACAATTATAACTCCAGCGGCAGCAGGAGATGGAGCTCATGAAAAATGGGGAATAAATGCTTTAAGTGCAGAGGGATTAGTAGATACAATTATCACCTCAGTTATTATGCTTTCTAAAACTATACTAGATTCTATTAATCAAAATAAAATTGTTTGTTATTCACCGCCACTTGGATATTTTGGACATATGTTTAGAGCGTTAACTGGAAGAGAACCAGGCTACATTAGGCATGTTGGATTAAATGCATATTGTGATCCAAGATTAGATTGTTGTAAAATGAATGATAAGGCAAAATCACAACAAATGAGAATTGTTAATTTAGTTAAAATTAATGATGAAGAATATTTATTTTATCCAACTATTAAAATGAATGTAGCTTTGTTAAGAGGAACATATGCTGATGAAGATGGTAATATTTCACTTGATCATGAAGCAATTCATCCAGAAACATTAGAAATGGCAACGGCAGTTCATAATAATGGTGGAACAGTTATATTCCAGGTAGAAAAAATTGTTAAAAAAGGTACTATTGATCCAAGAAATATAATTGTTCATAGTTCGGAAGTAGATTATGTTGTATTATCTAATCCGGTAAGGTTGATATTGAAATTAAAGATGGTAAAGTTAACATAAATCAAGATAGTGATAAACTTAAATTTGTAAAAAAAGTTGAACAAGTGTCATTTTCTGGAAAAGATGCAATTAAAACTGGTAAAAAAGTTAAGTATATTACTGAAAGAGGTGTATTTGAATTAACTAAAGATGGTCTAATGTTAATTGAAATAGCACCGGGAATTGATTTAGAAAAAGATATTTTAAGTAAAATGGAATTTAAACCATTAATATCTGATAATTTAAGAATAATGAATGAAGCTTTATTTAAAGATGAAAAAATGAATTTAAAATTGAAATAAAAAGGAGAAGAAATGAAAAAAGAAAGAAATAACACAATTGAATTATTTAGATTTATATTTTCAATTGGTTTTGTATTTGGTCATATGGCTATTATCTTTAATAGATTACAAGGCCATGTTGCAACTGAAGCAACTACGCAGTATGCACTAGATACTTTAGCAGTATTTATAATTATAGCAGGTTTCTTTATGATGAAGGGATTTAGAAAAGATGTTCTTTTAGGAGAAACTGATGATACATTAAAATTATTAGTTGCTCTTGAAAATACTGAAAAAGTTAAGATTACAGATTATAACTCATTTAATGACTGTGATTGTATTGACGATAGAAATAGTGATGCTTATTCATTAAAAGTAGAAGATGTTAAGAAAACATATCTTGATATGTTTGGAGAAGAATTAACAAATTTAACTAATGTTATAAGTGATTATTATTCATATTTTTATAATGAATTTAATAATTTATTTTATGCTGTTGAAGTAAATTATAATAATGAAGATGAAACTGAATATTATGTATATTTTAATAATTATAATTCTCTATATGAACATCCTGATAAGGCAACAGTTAATGTTAGTGTTTTAGCAGTAAGTAAAGAAAATGATGGTTTATATACTATTTCTGATATTTATGGTGATGCAATAGTTAAACATTTATCTTCAAGTGAAGTAGAAATTTATGTTAAAGATGATAAAAATTATAAGAGTAATGATTTAGTTACATACTTATTTAATAATAATTCTAGTTATAGATTAACATTTTCATCTATAATTAAAAAAGGCTAATATTTTATTTATTAAATTATATTGTTAGATTTTGCATATAATACTAATGTACTATTTGACATTTTTATAAAATAATAGTATGTTTTTATTGTCACTTAGTTAGTGATGAAAATGTTTTTCGCTTCTGGATGGTGCGAGTAATAAGTGATTCCAGTCGACAATGTTTTTCGCTTCCAGGTGGTGCGACTAATAAATGATCCTGGTTGAAAATGTATGATAACTTCATCAATTTGATGGAGTTTTCTTTTTGCTTATGATATTCTATTTTTTAAGTAGATGATAAACATGAAGGTTAAAACAGGTTATTTATATCATATAAAAGATGAATATTTTAATATCGTAAATGATAGTAGTTTAATGCAAAATCATGAAAAAGGAAAAAAGAGGCCGACATATTTTACTATTAAAGATAAAAATATCCTATGGTTTATTCCAATAAGTTCTAAAGTAGATAAATATCGTAAAATTATTGATAGAAAAATTGAGAAATATGGCTTTTGCAATACAATTATAATAAGAAAAATTGCTGATACTGATGCTGCAATATTATTACAAAATGCATTTCCAACATTGGAAAGATATATTGATCACGTTCATACTGTTGATGGTGTTCCTTTAAGTGTTACAACTGATTTGCAAAATGAAATTAAAAGTCTATTCAAAAATATGATTGGACTAAAAAAAGAGGAACTAATGAGACTGCTGAAAAAGTATT
>DJSP01000080.1 GCA_002438065.1 Caryophanales bacterium UBA6331
CCGACTTTGTAAACACTATCACATGATAATAAGTGTTGGATATCGTGTTAAAAGTCAAAATGGTATAATTTTTAGAAAATGGGCTACTAAAATTTTAAAAGATTATATGATTAAAGGTTACGTTGTAAATCAAAAGAGATTAGAATATCTTGAAAAAACAGTTAAGTTAATAGATATTGCTGGAAGAATAGATACTGAATTAAAAGGAAATGAAGCACAAGAAATAATTAAAGTAATTAATAATTATTCTAATGCTTTAGATCTTCTTGATGATTACGACCATAAAAGAATAATTAAACCAAATGGAACTAAAGATAGTAAACAAATTACTTACGAAGATTGCTTAAATATAATTGCTAAACTTAAATTCGGTAATAATAGCAATTTATTTGCTCTTGAAAGAAATCAAGGACTAAAAGAAATTATCGGAACTATATATCATCCTTTGATGGTAAAGATTTATATCCTACTATAGAAGAAAAAGCAGCCAATTTCCTATATTTAATTATTAAAAATCATGTTTTTATTGACGGAAACAAAAGAATTGCAGCTACTCTATTTATCTATTTTTTAGAATTCTATAACATTTTATATTTTGATAATAAACAGATTATAGATAATAATACACTTGTTGCAATTACTCTACTAATAGCAGAATCCAATCCCAAAGAAAAAAATATACTTACTGATTTAGTAATGAATTTTTTAAACAACAAATAACAACACATTATACTTTAATATATAAATAATTTTCATAATCAAAAAAGGGCTTTACACCCTTTTTAAATTTCTTTAATATTTTTAACATCTATTACTTCACTAATACTAGTTTTTTTATTTCCTACCGAATAAATGGTAACTAAACTATTATCATAATCAGTAATTCCTATTTTAGTAAATAAACTTCGTAAATCAGTTTCACTTAAACTATCTATTGCAATTAATTTATAATTATCATCAATCATTTTACTTAATTTAACATAATCTAAAATATTATTATAATTATAATTATTTGAAACTAACACAATCTTTTTCTTAGACTTACCTTTATAAATAGATAAAAATTCTTTAACATTAATATAATATTTCTCATCAAAATTAATCTTATAAAGTTCATTATATTCTTGTTCACTTAAATTATTATCATCCATAAATTTATGTTCATAAGCAAGTTCTTTACTATTATAAAGAATTTTTTCTTCTCCATTAATTGTTACAACTAATTTTTCATTATCATACGTTGCAATATATAACTTATTATTTTTAATACTACAATCTAATTTAATAACGTTAGATGAATTATTGTATTTATAAGTATTACAATCTTTATATCTTTCTTCATTATTAATAACATTTTTAAAACTAAATTTATTATTTGCTAGATTAAGAACATACATATCATTATTTTCTAACAAATACCAATCATGTCCACCTAATTGTTCACTAGGCATATCACTAAAGTCGTAGATGAGAATTGCTCCGACAAATAACACCGCCAGAATAATTATGAATATAAAACCTTTTTTCATTAATACCTCTAATCTATTATCTAAATATGAAATATAAAATTACGATAACACTAAGTATTATACGATAATATCCAAATACTTTAAAATCATTCTTCTTAATATATTTTAACAAATATTTAATTGCAATTAAAGACACTATAAATGCCGTAATCATTCCAACTAATAATATAATTATTTCACTACTTGTAAAAGCAAAACCAAATTTAACTAATTTAAGAAGTGATGCTCCAGCCATAACTGGAATCGCCATATAAAATGTAAAATTAGTTATAGTAGTTCTATCTAATCCTAAAGTAAGTCCACCAACAATTGTTGCACCACTTCTACTTGTTCCAGGAATTATAGATAGAACTTGAAATAAACCAACTTTAAATGCATTTAAAAATGATACTTCTTTGATTGTATTTTTCTTTTTATGATTTTCAACAATTATAAATAATACACCATAAATAAATAATGTTAAGGCAACAGTACATGGATTATAAAAATGTTCATCTATCCAATCGTCAAATAATAATCCAACTATTGCACATGGAATACATCCTACTAATATTTTAGCCCATAATATGAAAGTATTTTTAGTATCTTCTTTTGTTTTATTAAATCCCCAAGGAAATAAATCTTTAAAATAAATAACAACAACAGCCATTATAGCACCAAGTTGAATAACTACCTCAAACATTTTCCAAAATTCACTTGATACATCTAATTTAATAAATTCATTAGCCAAAATCATGTGACCAGTACTACTTATTGGAAGCCATTCTGTAATACCTTCAATTATTCCTATAATAATTGTTTTTATAATATTCAAGAACATTATTTATCCTTCTTTCTTTGGATTTTATATAAAATTTTTAATTGTAATCTATATGGTAAAAATCTAGAAAAGAATATTCCTAATTTCATCATAGTTCCAGGAATAATTATCATCTTTCCCTTTAAAGTCTTATCAATCCCATATTTAGCAACATACTCGCTACTTAAACTCTTTGTATTAAACCCTCCACCAGCAACTTTATTAAAGTTTGTATTAACCGGTCCTGGACACAACGCACTAATTGTAACATTAGACTTTTTTATTCTTAATTCCTCATTAATTGCCATTGTAAGTTTAAGTACATAATTTTTAGTTGCATAATAAGTATTTAAATAAGGTCCAGCAAAAAAACCAGCAGAAGATGCTACATTAAGAATTTTACCTTTATTATATTTAACCATATCTTTTAAAAATAACTTAGTTAAAATATGTAAAGCTTTAATATTAACATCAATCATTTCTAATTCTTTATCTAAATCAGTTTCATCAAAAAATCCAAATAAGCCAAAACCAGCGTTATTTACAAGTAAATCTATTTTTTCTCCTTTTACTTTTTCATATAACTTATAAACAGTTGCCTCATCTGATAAATCATAATCATAAATTGCTTTTGCATTTTTACAATCATTTGCAACTTCTTGTAATCTTTCTTTATTTCTTCCTACTAAAAACACTTCATATCCTAGACTATCGAGATATTTAGCCATATCTTTGCCTATTCCTGAAGATGATCCCGTTATTAATGCTTTCATAATATTTTTCCTTTCTTTGTTAAACTAATAATTAATATAAGTAATGTAATACCCCATAAAAATCCACCTATAACATCTGATGTATAGTGAACGCCTAAATATATTCTACTAATTCCGATAAGTAAGATTAATATAAATGCCATTATCAATATAATTGCTTTAACATTCTTATTTATTTTACTTTTATATAATAAATATGCTAAAAATCCATAAAAAACAGTTGCCATCATTGAATGACCAGATGGAAAACTAAAGTTACTTTCTGTTATTAGCCAGTTAATTTTATCGGGTCTATCTCTTTTTATAATACTTTTAATAATTAAATTAGCTATTGAAGAAATAAGCGATACTAACATTATTAATAAATATGATTTATCTTTCTTTATTAATGTTAATAAAATAGATGTTATACACATTATCGCTATGAATTTAATACTACATAAAAATGTTATTATCTTAAAAAAGTAGGTATTAAAATCACTTTTAAATGAAATAATAAAATCATATATTTTAATATCTAAATTATCAAATACATTAAAATAGACTAAAAATGTCCAAATTAATGAAATAACTAAAAATATAATTAATAAATATTTATCTTTTTTCTTCATAATTTAAATTATATAACAAGAAAATAAAAATATCTATAAATTAGTATAATTCTTGACACACCCCACTATCTGGTTTATAGAAACAATGATTTTTATAACTTCCAGAAAAAGGTTGTTCATACCAATTAGTTTTACATGTATTTTGTCCCGGAGCATAAAACCAAAGTGCATGAGTAGCTGGATAATAATATTCTCCTTTTAAACATCTTTCAGCTAATCTTTTTTCTTTTGTTGTTGCAGATCCAACATATAATGAACTATTAACTCCACTAAAACCTCCGGGATTTTGATTAACTACCCCACTTATACTTCTAATATTTTTAAATGTATAACAAGTTGCTATAGCTCTATTAACAATAACATTCCCAACCATCAGCATTCCTAAATTTCCTTCAGCTAGCGCTTCCGCTCTCATAAGCCTTGCCATCATATCAAGTTCTTTACTAGTATAATTAATTAACATAATAATCACCATTTTATTATATGTTTTAACAACTAAAATATTGAAATAATCTAATTTTATGCTATAATTAATTCGTATACACAGGGGTGTGGTATAATGGTAGCATAGGAGTCTCCAAAACTTTTGATGGGAGTTCGATTCTCTCCACCCCTGCCATTAGAAAATAACACGAACTTTTACTACTTTATTGGTGGGTTTGCTGTTAATATATAATTAAAACGTTAGATTGATTTCCTAACGTTTTTTTATCTAAAATAATTATATAATTGATTTAAACATAATATGGGTTTGGCTTACCTAGTAAACTAATAATATCAATTATCTAGCCATGCCAAATAGAACAACAGTAAATAAATATATTATACCCATGTCAATTTTGACTTCATAAAACTTATGACTACAAAAAATAAAAATACATAAAGCTAGTACTATCCATTTATTTTTAGTCGTCCCATTTTCCCAACTCCAACTATAGCAGTAACACGGGTACTTACAATCGCATTGTTGTTATTATTTATTACAATTTAATCATTTCTATTTGTTTTAATTTTTCTACTTAGCGTCCACACTTTATACATATAACAGCATCTACTAGCATTTTCTCACCATAGTGTTTGCAAAACCTAGTTTGTTCATTATTCATATAACCTGTACTCCATTCAACAAAATTATAGTATTTTATTTTTCAGTAAATAATTCATATAAATAGTAACAATTAAGCACTTTTTATTTTAATAATTATTTATTTTAAATCAAAGACTTTTAGTTAAAAATTTGATATAATTGGTGTATAAGGAAGTTCAAATATGAAAAGAGTTAAACAATTCTTGATAGGTTTAATATGCATAGTTGTTTTATTTACATTGACAGGTTGTGTTAAAAAAACTGCAATAACCTCAGATGAATTTAAAAATAAAATGGAGTCTAGCGATTATATAGTTCAAGAAGCTACAAACCAAATGTCAGATTACGATTATATTAAAAAAGTATATATTGCAATAAATAAAGATTCTACTTATCAAATAGAATTTTATGAATTATCAAATAAAGATTATGCATCTAATTTCTTTAACAACAATAAAAAAACTTTTGAAGATTCAAAATCATCAGGTTCTACAGAAACATCAGTTAGTATTGGTAATAATGAAAAATATACACTAACTACTAAAGGTAAATTTAAAGTTGTTTCAAGAATTGATAATACAGTTATTTATTTAAATGTAAATGACAACTATAAATCATCAGTAAAAGATGTATTAAAAGATTTAGGTTATTAAAAGGAGAAAAAATGATTTATTTAATTATGGGAGTAATTGCTCTATTAGTTGTATATGTTCTAGTAACATATAACGGATTTGTAAGAATGAAAAATCGTGTTGATGAATTATTCTCAACAATGGATGTATATTTAAAAAAAAGATGGGATTTAATTCCAAATATAGTAGAAAAAGTTAAAGGTTATGCAAAATATGAAAAATCAACATTATCAGAAATTATCAAATTAAGAAATAGTGCTTATGATAATATGTCTAGTGATGAAAAGATTAAAACAAATCAACAATTATCAAAAGGTACTACAAAAATAATGGCATTAGCAGAACAGTATCCTGATTTAAAAGCTAATAAAAATTTTAAAGATTTAAGTACACAACTTACTAAAATTGAAGATGAAATTGTTAATTCAAGAAAATATTATAATGGTACAGTAAGAGAGTTTAATGACAAAGTTCAAATGTTCCCAAGCAATATTGTAGCAAATATTTTCGGATATAAAACTAAAGCAATGTTTGAAGCAAACGAAGAAGAAAGAAAGAATGTAAAAGTTAGTTTATAATTATGAAAAATAAAAATAAGAAAAAAACAATTATTTTATTAATAGTATGGATTTTGCTACTTATCTCTATTCCTTTTATAACTTTAAAAATGCAGAATATTTTAAGTAATAATAATCATTCTTACATTTCTTCGGAATTTGATATAGAAGAATATAATGTTATTTTAGATGTAGACGATGACAATAAAGTTGATGTTACTGAAATAGTTACTATTAATATTCCATCAGATGAATTTAATGGTATTTATAAATCAATTCCAACTTGGGAAAAATATTATAATAAAGATTTAAAAGAATCAAAGAAAAAAATAGTTATTTCTAACTTAAGAGTAATTGGTGAAAAATATGTTTTAGACAAATTTAATGATAGAATTGGAATTAGAATTGGCAGTACCAAAACAAATGTAAAAAAAGGATTACATACTTACACTATTAAATATAGATATAATATGGGAAAAGATTCTAATGTTAATTTTGATGAATTTGTATTTAATTTATTTGATAATTATGACAATACAAAAATTAACAATATGACAGTAACTGTTAATATGCCTAAAGCCTTTGATAATAATGTTATGTTTCTTGATGGCTCCAAAAATATAACTGATAAAGTTAATTATCAAATTAATGGAAATTCAATGTACATTAATATAGATGATTATACAATGGATAATTCGTTAACTTTAAATATTACTTTACCAAATAATTATTTTGTTGGTGGATCATATAACTATGGAATTATGTGCTTGTTAATTTGTATAGCAATTATTATAATTTCAATTGGTAGTTATATTGCTTGGAAAAAATACAATACAAAAACGACTAGAAAATCACAAACTGTTGAGTTTTATGCTCCTGATGATTTGGATTCAGCACAGATTGGATATATTTATGGTGAAACAAACATAAAAAAATTAACTGTATCCTTAATTATTCAACTAGCTAGTAAAGGATACATTTCTATTAAAGAAGTAGAAAAGAAAAAATATAATATTATTAATATCGGAAAAGATAAAAATAACTTAAAACCATTATCTATTACCGAACAGCTAGTTTATCAAGAATTATTTAAAAACGGCGACTCTAATCTCTTATCAGAAGATTATAGTTTCTCAAATGTTTTTGGGAAAATTTCAGCTTGTCTAGAAAGTGTTATTGATAAAAAAATTCATGATAGCAATAGTAAAAAAATAATGAATACCATATCAACATTACTAGTATCATCCATAGTAGCATGGATGATAGCATATTTATTCATTAGAGATTTAGATCCTAAATTTAGAATTTTGTATTTAATTTCATTTATATCAATATTTGTAACAGGATTTTTCTCTATATTTATGAATCAAAAGAATGATTATGGGCAAATAATTAGTGCAAAAGTATTAGGGTTTAGAAATTATTTAATTACTGCAGAAAAAAATCAATTAGAAGCCTTGGTGTTGGATGATCCAGACTACTTTTATAATATTTTACCTTATACATATGCATTGGGTATTTCAGAAATATGGATAAACAATTTTGAAAAGAATAATGTTCCAAATATAGATATAAATGCTTTGGATTATTATGAAAACAATTTGTTTATGGTTATGTCAGAATAAGTGAGGTGACGAGAAAAGATGAAAAGAAAAAATATATTTTTAATGTTAACACTTTTATTACTTCCAACAATGGTTTTAGCATCTAATGAAAATGGTTCAAATTTCCCACTTGTAGTAGCTATTAGCATGGAAGCTTTTGTAAGTATTCATATGTCCATATTTGTGCTATCACCAATTGCTAACATTTTTGATCCTGATAAAAGTAAAAAATTGTTTATAAAATTATTTATTAGTAGAATTATTATTCTTCTAATATTTGATTTATTTATAACAACAAGAATTGCAATTATAGACTTCTTCGCAGTATTTGTTGGTGCATTCTTAATTGTACCAATTATATCTTCTATCAAAAAAGTTCCTATATATAGCAATAAAAAATTGACTAGTAATTCTGCTACAACAAACGGAAATGTAATTTTAAAATGTACTAAATGTGGAAATGTATTAAATGTAACAGATAAATTTTGTCCAAACTGTGGAACATCTTTTAGTGGTGATAACGTTCAGGTCATGCAAGATACTAGTCCAATAGTTCAGTTTGATAAAACTTATGCACAATCGGAAAAAAACATTTTAAAAAATTTATTAATTCAAGAATTACATACACAAGGTGAAAATGAAAAAGCATTTATAACTCCCACATTAAATAGAAAAAAGAATATTTTATTAATATTTTTTGGAATTTCAACCTTTATATTTAATTTAATGTATTTCTTTAATTATTCACTATTCTATTGCTTATTATTAGAATTAATTACATTTTTCATATATTATTTAATTGGAAAGAGATTTAATGTGTTAAATATTTTAACTAAACAAGCCATCAAAAATCCAAATGAAGATATATCCAATATAGTTAAAACAATAAGAGAACAAAAATGTAATTCTAGTATTAATAGCAATCTTAAACTTGTTATGGTTACTATAACAGTAATTCTTCTACCTGCAATTTATTTCTTTAATCCAAGAGTTCTTTATATAAAATATTCCAATGGATATTCAGTTTTACGTTATACGAGAGGAATTATTAATAATGATAGTAATAATACTGTTACCATTCCTGAAACATATAAAGGTAAACAAGTTTTAAGTATTAATGAAAATGCATTTAAAAATTCTAGTATTAAAGTTATAAATTTACCAAATGGTTTAGAGTCAATTAAAACTAAAGCATTCTTAAATGCTAAAAATCTTAAAAAAATAGATATTCCATCTACTGTTCGTGAAATTAGAGGAAGTGCTTTTGAAAATTGTACGAATTTAACAACAGTTAATCTTCATGAAGGATTAAAAGAAATTAGAGGTTCAGCCTTTAAAAATAATATTAATTTAGTTGATATTAATTTACCAAATTCATTAGAATATTTAGGAGCGAGTGTTTTCTCAAATTGTAGTTCATTGGTTGAAATAACAATTCCCAAAAAAATTACAGAAATTAATGGACAAACTTTTGAATATTGCACATCATTAAAAACGGTTAATTTACATGATGACATTATATCTATTCATGGTGAAGTATTTATTGGAGACTCTAGTCTTGTTAATATCACTTTACCATCAAAAATTACTGAAGTTAGAGGAAACACCTTTGAAGGTTGTAGTTCTTTAAAATCTATTGTCATTCCAGAAGGAGTAACTAGAATTGGTGGTCATGCATTTTATGGTTGTACTAGTTTAAGCTATGTGTCAATTCCATCAACAGTTAAAGAAATAGGTAGTTCGGCATTTAGGAGATGTTATTCATTGTATAATGTTAAAGTTCCATATGGATCAGTTATAAATGAAAGAGCATTTAAAGAAAGCCCTACTTCAATTCAAAGGTATTAAATATGAATAATAATTATAAGTTTATACATCTATTATATGTCCCAACAATGAATTGTAATATGCAATGTAAGTATTGTTACTTAAAAGAAAATACTATTGATTTGAAACAGGATGATAAATACTTAAAAACTTTAAAATATGCAGTTGATAAGTTTAAAAAAGCAAATATAATACCTTTCAATATTTCATTACATGGAGGAGAAGTAACCACTCTTTCTCAAAAAGATTTTAGAGACATTATAAAATTTATAAGTGATTATTACCATGATAATAAAAATTTAATTGAAGAAAACGGATTTAGAATTGGTGAACCACATATTAAAACAAATTTATTGAATATCAAAAAACATATAGATACTATAAAAGAGTTCAATGTTTCAATTAGTGGTAGTTTAGATCTTCCCTTTTCTTTACATGATGAATACAGAATTACTAAAGGTAATCAAAAAACCTTAAAAAGAATTTTAAAAAATATAGAATTACTAAAAAATATTCCTAATAAGAAAAAAGTATCTGCGACAATTTTTAAAGAGCATTTTAATAGGATTGATGAAATTGTTGAAGATATTAAATATCTGGAAAAAAATACTTGTCTAGATATGAACGATTTTAACTTTATGATCGGATTTACTTCAAGTAAGGAAGATATCCTTACAAGATTAAACGAAGAAGAACAAGTAAAATTATATAATCGAATGAAAGAAGAATTTATTGGAACATCATTAGATTATGGTGTGAAAAAAACTTGGTTTGCCGAATTTAATCCTACATATTGTACTAATTGTGATAATTGCGGTGAAAAATTTTTTTTACTCGAAAGAAATGGCGATATTTATTCTTGTGTTAGAGGTCAAAAAAATAAGGATTTCTTTTATGGAAATATTTATAATGATTCTATTGAGGATATAATGAATAATGCTATGAGAAAAATATTTGAAAATCATAATATGCAAGGATTTAACAAAGAATGTTATGATTGTAAATATTTATATTTATGCAAAACTGGATGTCCATTTGTAAAAAATATATATAACATAAATAAATCATACACATGTAAATTACAACAAGAAATATATAAAGACAATCAAGATTTATATCCAATTGATGAAAATAATGATGAGTCAGTATATTTATATTTAAGTAAAATGCATCCTGATATTGCCTCTGAATACTATCCAAAAGAAAAAAAGAAACTGGATAGTGATATACCATTACTAGAAGAAATCATTAAAGATGATATTAAATTAAAAAATATATATAATTCAAATATATTCATATTAAAAGTTGATGATATAGAATATAAATTAGAATCACAAATAACAAAATCAACAAGAGAAATTATTTATCTTACTAATGAAAGTAAAATTAAACTTTATATAAAAAAAGGTATATTAGAAGATTGTGATTATCCTGCAAATAATTCATTGTATATTATGTTATTAAGCGGCAACACAATTATGTATGGTGATGAGAAAAGAATAAAGCAAGAACATATAATGACACATCAAATTTATACTAATACTATTAAAAGAAACATTTCTGATAAACCTTACTATTATTGCGTAGATATAACAAAGCTCTTATCACTATATTCTCATAATCTATCAGAAGAACATCCAAATAATTTATTCTTTACTACATCTGAATTAAGAGATTATCACTATACAAAACAAAAAAACAATGCATATTATCATATTCAAGCAATTAATTTACCATTTCAAAATATAGAATTTTTCTATATAAATTATAAGGAGGAAAGAAAATGATAGATAAAAAACCCAAAAATTATAATGAAATAATAAGACTTAAGAAATGCTACACTCTTACTAAATATTTTTCAAATATTACTGAAAATGTATTTAATGAAATTTATGATTTTTTAGGACAATCACCTAATAATACCATTGTAGCAAATCAAAAAATATTATCATTTGTTGATTCCACTACTAAAGTTGTTAAGACTATTCCTTTAATACCAATAAATAATTCATTCGATAGTATTAAAATAAATAATTCAGGGGTTTCAATAGTACCACACTATGAACCAAGTTCATATAGCTCATCAGGTGGCTCATCTAGTAATAACAATAATAACAATAACAACAATAATAATAACAGTTAGTGTATAAAATATTAAGGATTAGTACCTAAAAATGTACACAATATAAATAAAATAATTTAATCATAAATAAATCATAATTCTTGTACAAAAGCAGATTTGCCTTTCTCTTTATATTTAATTATAAGACGATCAATTTGTCTTCTTGATATACCGAGTTTTTTAGCAGCTCGGTTTTTGTTACCA
>DJSP01000079.1 GCA_002438065.1 Caryophanales bacterium UBA6331
AAATATAGTTGTTAATTATGAACCACAAACTATTGCTCAAACAATTACTAACTTAAATTTTATCGAAAATGGTTTAGAACAAGATGATACAGTTGATAAAAACATAAGATATGTTGGAGCAAGTCCAAAAAACTATATCACATTTAACAATGAATCATGGAGAATAATCGGAGTGTTTAACGTGTATAACACTGAAACAACCCAAAATGAAGATTTAGTAAAAATAGTTAGAAATGAAATTGTAACAAATAAAGAATATAATTCAGATAGTTTAAATGGTTGGGAAAACGCTTCTTTAAATAAAATGTTAAATGAAGAATATTATTCTAATATTATATCTAAGGAATTAATTGCAAACGTATCATGGAATATAGGAAAAATAAATTCAAGTAATATTACAGCATTAGAATCATATAATCAGGAAAGAACTCAAGATATTTGAAATGGTAAAATTGGTTTAATTTATCCTAGTGATTATGGCTATGCTTCAACTGACTCTTAATGTAGAAAAATGATTAGTTCAACGACATCCTATTGTAAGAACAATAATTGGATACATATTAATAATAAAACATATTGGACTATAACAAGTTCCTCTACAAACGCAACAAATGCTATAAGAATAGTTGCTGCTTCTGGTATTCATAATGATAATGTTATAGCAAACTATGCAGGTGCTAGACCAACTTTATTCTTAAAATCAACTATCCAAATACTAGAGGGTGATGGTTCATCAAACAATCCTTACATTATTAATTAGCTAAGAAATTATCATTACTTTAAATAATCATATAATAATTAATTTTTATATTGAGTGTTATTCACTCTTTTTTTAATATTTTTAAACCTTCTTCATATATTTAATTGGAGGAAACAATGACTGGACTAAGTAATGAAGAAGTAGTTAAAAGTAGAGAAAAATATGGTAGTAATGAAGTTGTAAATAAAAATAAGAATACTTTTTTAAAGTTGTTAATTGAATCTTTAGGGGATCCAATGATTAGAATACTTTTAATAGTTTTAGTTATTAAATTAGTGTTCATATTTGCGGATGAAAGTTGGTTTGAGACACTTGGGATATTTATAGCAATATTTTTTGCAACATTAATTAGTACTTTAAGTGAATATGGTTCTAATAAAGCTTTTAATAGACTATTTAAAGAAAATAATATAAAAGAATGCAAAGTTAAAAGAGATAATAATTTAAAAATTATTAAAATTAATGAGGTAGTTGTAGGTGATATTATTTATTTAAATGGTGGAGATTATGTCCCAGCAGATGGAGTATTAATTGATGGAGAAATATCTTTAGATGAAGCTAGTATTAGTGGAGAAAGTAAGGATATTCAAAAGAAAATAAACGATAAAATTTTTAAAGGAACAACAGTAACAAGTGGAGAAGCCATTATGAAGGTTACTTTAGTCGGTGAAAATACAATGCATGGTGCTATAACTATGGAATTATCTGATGTAAGTGAAAATAGTCCTTTAAAAACAAGACTTACACATTTAGCAAAAATAATTAGTACAATAGGTTATATAGGAGCTTTTTTAGTATTTTTTTCTTATTTATTTTCAGTTATTGTTATTGCTAATAAGTTTAATTTAAATTTAATTGTTAAATTTGTTAGTAATATTCCTCAGCTAATAAATCACATAATTTATGCTACTACCTTAGCAGTTACAATTATTGTTGTTTCAGTTCCCGAAGGATTACCATTAATGGTTGCACTTGTTCTTTCAACTAATATGAAAAAGATGATTAAAAAGAATGTGTTAGTTAAAAAGATGGTTGGAATAGAAACAGCTGGCTCCTTAAACGTGCTATTATCTGATAAAACAGGAACTCTAACTAATGGAAAATTGTCACTTTATGGAGTAGTTACTCTTGAAAATAAAATGTTTAATGATGAAATTGAGATAACTAAGTATAGTGAGTACTATAGGTTAGTAGGAAATGCCTGTGTTTTAAATAATGATGCAATAGTTAGTGAAAATAATATTATTAATGGTAATGCGACTGATAAAGCGATAATTAGATTTTTTTCTTACAAGCCAGTTGATAAAATAATTAGAAAAGAAGCATTTAGTAGTGATAAAAAGTATTCTAGTGTAGAAACTAAAGAATATGTATATTATAAAGGTGCACCTGATGTAATTATTCCAAGATGTAAATATAGTTTTTTTACTAAAAAAGAATTAATAGATAAAAATAGAATTAATAATATTGTTTCAAGATATATGAATAAAGGATTTAGAATTATTGCTCTTGCTTATAAAAGTAAAGTATCAGATGATTTAATTTATTTAGGATGTATTTTACTTAAAGATGAAATAAGAAAAGAAGCTAAAAATGGAGTTAAATTAATAAAAAGTGCTGGTGTTAATTTAATAATGGTTACAGGAGATTCTTTAGATACTGCTATGTATATTGGTAGAGAACTTGATTTATATAAATATGGTGATGTTTGTCTAACTAGTTCTGATTTGAGTCTAATGAGTGATGATGAATTAAAAGCTCTAGCAAACAGGCTTAAAATAGTTGCACGAGCAAAACCTACTGATAAGAGTAGGTTAGTTAGAATATTTAAAGAATTAAATTTAGTTGTTGGTATGACTGGTGATGGAATTAATGATGCCGCGGCTTTAAAAAAATGCGACGTTGGTTTTGCTATGGGTAGTGGTGCTGATGTTGCCAAAGAAGCAGCTGATATCGTTATTCTTGATGATAATATAAGTTCAATTAGTATGGCTATTTTATTTGGCAGAACTATTTTTAAAAATATAAGAAAATTTATTATATTTCAGTTAACTGTTAATATTTGTGCGATGAGTTTATCAATTATTGGACCTTTTATTGGAATAAGTACACCTGTAACAGTTATGCAAATGCTTTGGATAAATATGATCATGGATTCTTTAGCCTCCTTAGCGTTTGCTTATGAAAATCCAAGTTTAGAATATATGAATGAAAAACCAAAGAGTAAAAATGAACATATAATTAATAAATATATGTATGGAGAAATAATAATAACAGGTTTATATTCTAGTTTATTATGTATTTTATTTTTAAAGTTACCAATATTTAGAGAGTTAATAAGATTTGATATTGATAATAAATATTTTTTAACCGCATTCTTTACCTTATTTGTGTTCATTGGAATATTTAATGCTTTTAACGCAAGAACTAGTAGATTAAATTTATTTTCCAATATATTAAGTAATAAGGTATTTATATTTGTTTTCCTAATAGTTGCTATAATTCAAATATATTTTATATATTATGGTGGTATTTTATTTAGAACGTATGGATTAACATTAAAAGAATTATTAATATGTTTAGGACTTGCTTTTACAGTTATTCCTTTTGATTTATTAAGAAAATATTTAATAGGAAGTAAAGACTACGTTTAATTATTTAATATAACCATTTTGAACTATTCTTGTATCGTTTACTATAATGAAGGAACTATCATCTATTTTAGAGATAGTTTCTTTTAATTCATTTAATCTTAATTTTTCAATTTCTATTATAAGTAAGTGTTTATTATCTTCAGTTTTAATAGAAGTTATACCAAAGTTTTTATCTTTAAACTTTTTAATTTTATCTTTAGTTATCTTGCTTGATATAACATTTACAGTTAGATGTCCTTTAATGTATTTAGAAGAGATAAAAGTTCCAATATAAGTACCAGTTGCATATCCTAGGGCATAAGATATTGGAATAAATACTGAATTTATTTCCATAGATAAAGCTGTTCTAGCTGCATAAAACCAGATGATAAGTTCAAAGAAAGATATTATAAAAGAAGTAATTCTCTTTTCTTTAAAAATATAAAAAGTTTTAACTGTTCCTAATGTAACATCTATAATTCTAGCTGCAAATATTTTAAGACATAATAATATCATAATTGTACCTCTTTTTTATTATGGTCTAAATTAAATTAATATAACCATTTTTAATAATAAACATAGACTATTTTAGGAGGTTAGTATGTTATTTAATTTAGAGAATGAGGATTTTTTAAAGAACTATTTTAATTTAGATAGAGATGATGTTCTTAATCCAGATGAAGGTCTAGTTTTAGGTAATTTATTTTTAGATGAATATATTCCTTATAAAGATTATAAACCTTATAAGATTAAACCTACTTGTGATAAAGATGCTATGCTTTTAAAGATTAGAGAATATTGTTTTGCTATTGATGATTTAAATTTAAAACTTGATTTAGAGCCTAATAATAAGAAATTATATGATTTATTTAAGGTTTATAATGAAAGATTAAAAGTATTAGTTAAGGATTATGAAGAAAAATATGAGGTTTTAAATTTAAATGATGATTTAAAGGGTAGATATACTTGGTATAGTGGCGCATGGCCTTGGGAAGGAGAGAATAAGAATGTTTAAGTATAAAAAGATGCTTCCTTTTCCAATTAATTTAAAGAAAAAAGATATTAAGATGGCTAAATATTTAATTACCCAATATGGAGGAGCAAATGGGGAATTAGGCGCTGCTTTAAGATATTTTAGTCAGAAATTTTCCATGCCAACTGATGAAGGAAGGGCACTTTTAAATGATATTGCAACTGAAGAGTTTGGACATGCGGAAATGATTTGTGTAATGGTTCATCAATTACTAGATGGAGCTACTAAAGAAGAATTAGAAGCAAATGGATTAACAAGCACTTTTGTAGAAAATGGTTGCGGTATTTATCCAATTAATTCCAATGGGGTGCCATTTACAGTTAGTTATTTTGCATCAGTAGGAGATGCAGTTGCAGATTTAGCAGAAGATATGGCTGCTGAAGAAAAAGCAAGAGTTACTTATGAACATTTAATAGATATTGCAAAAGATTCAGAGTTAATAAATATTTTATTATTTTTAAGACAAAGAGAAATTGTTCATTATAATAGATTTAAGAAATTATATGAAAAATATAAATATAATAAATAAAGATTACTGATATGGTAATCTTTTGATATGGAAAAATTTTGCTTTTGTTTAAAAATAATGATATATTTTTATTAACAAGAAGAGGAGAAGTATTTGTGAAATTAATTTGTTTATTTATTCCTAGCATGTTTGCTAGTAATATCCATATTAATAAATTAAAAGTTAAAGATAAAAAAGAAAAGATTAAACTATATTTAATGTACACTTTTTTAATAAATATGTTTATATTTATAATTTTAAATTTTTATTGTAAAGATTCTCATATTTTATTTAATAGTGATTTAATAACTATTAGTTTTATTATGAAATTTATGATATTATCCTTAATTTTATCTATCTTATTACCATTAATATATGTATTTATCAATAAGAATGTTGAAATTAAATTAGTTAGGAGAAGCAAATGAAAAAACGTAACATGATTATTAATTATATCCTCCTTTTTTTAGGTATTTTCTTTTTTAGTGTAACTTTATGGGCTAAAGCTAATTGTGCATTTGAATCTTTTGATGAAATTCTTTATACGATAACTTCTCCCTTAGCAGGAACTGGAAATGGAATGATACTAAAGTTTATTCTTATTAATATTGGAATTCCTGTTTTATTTATATTAGTTGTAATTGGTATTATAAAACTAAGAAATAACTATGATTTAATCGTTAAGATAAAATTATTTAAGAGGAACATTAAATTTAATATGTTCCATTTTAAGTTTGATAAGTTATTTAAATATGTTCCAATATTTCTATTTATTATTTCTTTTTGGTTTATGGGAACTAAGTTATACTTTTTTAAATTTATAAGTTATCAATTTAAAAAATCTAATTTTATTGAAATAAATTATGTAAGTCCAAAGAATGTAAATATCGAATTTCCTGAAAAAAAGAGAAATTTAATTTATATTTATTTGGAATCTATGGAAATGACTTATACTGATAAAGATAGCGGAGGAAGTTTCGACAAGAACTATATCCCTGAATTATCTAGTTTGGCAAAAAAGAATGTTAATTTTTCTAATACGGATAATTTAGGCGGAGCTTATGTTGCAGGAGCATCAACTTGGACAATTGCGGCAATGGTTGCCCAGACTACTGGACTACCTTTAAAAACACCTTTTAATGGCAACTTACTCCTTAATTATTATAATGAGATTGTACCAGGAGCATATTCTTTAGGCGAAATATTAGAGAATAATGGATATAAAAATTATATCATGTTTGGCTCAGATGCTGCATTTGCTGGTAGAAATGTATATTACAAGAATCATGGTAACTATAAAATTTATGATTATTATAGTGCAATGGATGATGGAATTATTGATAAAGATTATTTTGTTTTTTGGGGTATAGAAGATGAGAAACTATTTAGTTATGCTAAAAAAGAACTAAAAAAGATTTCTAAAAATAATGAGCCATTTAATTTTACTTTGTTAACAGTTGATACTCATTTTATGGATGGCTATACAAGTGATTTTTGTAAAGAAGTAAGTGATAATATTTATTTAAATGCGGTTGCTTGCTCAAGTTATCAAGTTAATGAATTTATTAAGTGGTTACAAAAACAAAGTTTTTATGATAATACGACAATTGTTATTGTAGGAGATCATTTAAGTATGAATAATTATTCTTTTGATAATATTCCAGATAATAATAGAACAGTTTTTAATACCTTTATAAATAGTAATGCAAGTACAAAGAGTGCAAATAATAGAATATTTTCAACAATGGATTATTTTCCAACAACTATTGCTGCGCTAGGTGCGACAATTGAAGGAGATAGATTAGGGCTTGGTACTAACTTATTTAGTGAAGAGAAAACCTTAATTGAAGAATATGGCCTAGAATATGTAGATACAGAACTAGATAAAAATTCTAAATATTATAATGAATGTATAATAAATAAAAAGTGTTAAAAAATAATATAGATTTTTGTAAACAAATTGTAAATTTAGAATTAAAATTATGTAAATATTATTTAGCACATGTATAATTAAAATAGATGGAGGTCAAAATGAACGAAGAATTAGATTTAGAATCTTTAGATAGTGTTGTTGCTGGTGTTTCTCATAAAATAGGTGAGGATACTGCCCTAAGTAATGAAAGTTTGTATAGAAAAGAGCAAATTGAGAAATTAAAAAAAGAAAAAGAAGCTTTAGAAGCTTTAGGTAAAGATCCTGATGAAATGTCTATGGATGAATTAGATAATGTTCGTGCAGGAATGTCTAGAAGATAGAACGTTTAGTTCTTTTTCTTTTGATTTAATTTTGATTCTAATTTATAATTAGGATTTATAATTAGAATCCATTCAATATTTTTTGTTGTTAATAATTTTATTAATGTTTCTAAATTTGATTCAAAAAAGATACACCTTTCATACATTATTGTTGCTCCTAGTGATTTAAAATATTCTAAGACTCTTGGATGAATTGGTGATTTATTATCAATAAAGGCAGTAAATTTATTGTAATTGTTGTAATTTGCTAAAACATAATAAAAGTTATTTAAATTAATACTATAAATAAATGAATTAAGGATATCAATAACTAATTGTTTAGTTTGATAAAAATATTTTTCATCTTCTAATATTTCTTTTCTTTTTTGTTTTAAAAGTTCTAATTCTTTTAATCTATTACTTCTATTATTGTTTATTAAATCTCTTCTTGTTGTATAAAAGTTTATTATTTTTTCTAAACTTTTTAATTTTTCAGAGTTATTTGTTTTTTGTTTAGAATATTCTAATTTTTTTAAGGCTTTATCTATTTGATTTAATTCAATATCTTCTTTTTGTTTTATTTCAAAATTCTTTGCTTCTTTTTCTTTAAAGGTATGATTGATATAATAATAATCATCACCATATTCTATATTATTTATTTTTTCAATATTCTGTTTTATTAGTTCTATAATTTCATTTAGTTCATTTAATTGTTCTTCCATAATAATCCCCTTTTTCTTGATTAGTTATTATATATTAAAGCTAGTGTTATGTCAAATGAAATTAATAACAAATATTTAAAAATATGATTAATTTATGA
>DJSP01000112.1 GCA_002438065.1 Caryophanales bacterium UBA6331
TCATTAAACGTAAAGTTATGTACTTTACTTGCTTCTAATAAAGAATCTACAACAATGTTAGCTAAATCATCACCTTCTTTAATAATAGGTGTCCTTATACCTCTTACACATGTTCCTACAATTCTTATAAATATCACGTCCTTACAATAAAATATTACTATATTATTATGATATGAAGCAAGATACAATTTATAACTTTACATAAAAAAACGATTTATGGCTTAATTATTTTCATTTTCTAATAAAATTTTAGATACTTCTTGCCATCCTGTTTTCCAGTCATACCCAGCTCTAATAATATTTTTTTCTTTTAATAATTTTTCATCAATATTTTTATTATGATAAGATGGAAAAAGAATTTTAAGTTTAACATCGTTATCAAAGTTAGATAGGCAGTCATCTATTTGAATATCAGCTTTTATCATATGTTTTGAACTAGTTAAAATAAAATTTCTGGGATCAAGAAATGATAAATTTTTTCTTAAGAAATCATATTTATTTTTGAATTGGATTCCAGAGTTATCTAAATCAAATGGATTGATGCAAGCAGAACATATATAAATATTATATTTTTCACTTAATTTTTTAACTGTTTCAATTGAATCTGGAAGCATAGATGTATAATCGTAAAGGTTTCTTTTACTTACATATACATTAAATTCTTTAAATCTTTCTTTAGGAATAACTTTTTCGTCAATATAATAACAATCAAAATCATCAATATTGTAATTGGTATTTAAAAAATCATTTACTGCTTCTAAATAACCAGAAAAGCATATAACTTCATCGACATCTAATAGAAGGTCTTTTTTATTCATTTAATTCATACTCCTTGTAATATTATTGTATAATAAATTTATGATTGTTCCAAGTAAAATAATTTAAATAAAAAAAGTATTAATTCTAAAAGTAAATGATTATAAAAAATGGGTTATAATTTTAAGTTTGACAATTTTATCATAAAAATTCTTGTAAACCATTATAAATGCTAGGATTGAGAGGATTCTTTTTTTGAGTAATATCCATTATTTAATTTACTTAGAAAATTGTATAAATCCTTATAATTTTTTACTTTATAAGGAGTATTAAGTTTTTTATATTTTTATTTATATAAAAATTATATATAAAATTAAACCCGAATGCTATGACAATTTCAAAAACTATTTAACCTAGAATTTAAAAGCTTAGAGTGCTAATTTTTTTTTGAACTGTCAAATTTTGGTATAAAAAAAGATGGGTTATAAACCATCTTTAGATTTTTTTATTGGTGGAGAATAAGGGACTCGAACCCTTGACCCTCTGCGTGCAAGGCAGATGCTCTAGCCAACTGAGCTAATTCCCCAAGAACAAGAATATATTATCATAATCATTTTGGAAATTCAATAGAAAAATATAATAAAAATAATGTTTTTTGAAAATAATTTTTTGAACAAACTTTAAAATATGTCAAATATGTCAAATATGTAAAATAAACGTAAATCAATTGTAAATTGACACGGGGGGGTATTGGTATATAATTTTATTAATTATAGGAGGAAAATAAAAATGAAGAAAAAAATAATAAAATTGTGTAAAATGATAAATAGTGATAAAAAAACAAGAATACTTGTGGTAATTTTTGTAATGCTTTCGTTTATTTTTACGTTAGGCTATTCTTTATCATTTTTTACGACAAGCAAAGAAACACGTGTTGCTAATATAAATGTTAATGGACTTGTGTTTAATTTAACAACTAATGCTGGTGAATCAGATGATAGAATTTTAAAGTTGGCGGCAGGTATGACGGAATCATTTGAAGTTAACATTACAAATTTAAATAACATAAATGTTAAATATGAATTATTATATGATGTTTGTAAGGATGTTAATTGTAAGGAAAAATTGGATAGTTTGCCTACTAATGTACAGGTTGCTTTAAATATGCTAAAAACTAGAACGGCAAATGGTTTAATATCTCCAGGAAGTAATAATGCTAAAAAAATTAGTTTAATAACAATAAATAATACAGAAAATGATTATTATATTAAATTAGATATGAATGCAGGTTATGAATGGAATGAATTAGACCTTGCTAATAATTTTAATAATCAATTAATTGAGCCTTCTATAGGTGTTAATGTAATTGCTTATGTAGATGGTGTTAAAACTAATGCATATCCACCATCATGTAATTATGTAGCAAAAGTAAAAGCATATGATGGAACTACTGAAGTTGTTTCAGATAATACTTTAATGTCTTGTGATAGATATACAAATAAGTGGAAATTTATTGTTGAAGGTTTTGTTGATAGAGTAGTTGTGGAATTTTTTACTCAACCAGGAGCACCACCTTTTACTTATACAGGAGATTATGAAATCGTTGATGGAGATACGATTGATTGGAAAATTAGATTTTTAAGTAGTGGAACTTTAACATTTATCGGACAGGTACCGTTATTAGATATATTTCTTGTTGGCGGTGGTGGTGGTGGCCATTCGCATTATACTAACAATTATGATTGTGGAGGAGGAGGTGGTGGTGGTTATACCACTACAGTACTAAAGAAAAATGCTTTGCCAGATACTGAATACTCTATTATAGTTGGCGAAGGTGGAAAATTTTCAACAACAAATGGAGTTAAAAAAATGGTGGCGATACTAGTGCTTTAGGCGAAACAGCTGCTGGCGGAAATGGTGCAAGTAATTATAGAGGTGCAACTGGAGGCTCAGGTGGTGGTGGTGGAACTACTAATCATGGTGCTTATAAAGGTGGGTCTGATGGAAGTGATGGTTTTGGTATGAGTAATTATATTGGAAAAGGTCAAGGCACAACTACTAGAGAATTTAGTGAAGCTGATGGAACTTTGTATGCTGCTGGTGGCGGAGGCTGTGGTGGCTCAATTGGTGAAGGTGGTACAGGCGAAGCAAATACTGGTGATGGCGGAAATGGTTCAAGCAATAATGGAGTTGGAACTTCAGGTGCCTCGGGAATAGTTATAATAAGAGCCCACCAAGAATAAATAAAAGATACTTGGACAAATCAAGTATCTTTTTTAAGTGCTATTCTTCTTTTAAAGTATTTTTTAATTTAGTATGACTTTCTTTAATTTTAGTTTGAGTTGTTTCTTCTAGAGTGTACCAATTATTATTAAAGCCAATGGTAAATAAGTTTTTAGCAGAAGATGAAATATCTTCAAACATTTCATGATATAAATCATATATTTCATCACATGATGCTTCATTTAAGGCTGTTGCAGTGTTTATTTTCATGTTTTTTTCAGTATTTAACATATCATATAGAATAAATTTATCATTCATTAATAAAACCTCCTATATATTTAACTAACTTATCACAGTTTTTATAATGCATTTTACTTATTTTTTTAAGTTCAGCTTGTAAATCTTTGTTAGTTACTTTTTTTAAATATTCTTCACATTTTTGATATGCTGTTATATTCCAGTTAAACATATCTTCAATATAAGAAGTATCTTTAGTAGATAACATACATAGTACTTTTTTCATTATTTTTCCTCCATTTATAATTATGGCTTTATTCTTTTCTAATATACGTGTATAATAAATTTAGAGGTAGTGATAGGATGAATAATGATTTTATACCCGTAATATTAGGAATAGATGTAGGTGCTTATAGTGTTGCTAGAACTATTTATGAACATTATAAAATTAAGTCAATTGTTATTGGAAAATATACTTATTGGATGACTAAATATTCTAAAATTACAGATGTACTTACTATTGATAATATGACAGAAGAAAAGTTAATTAATTTTTTAATTGAACTTAAGAGTAAATATGAGGATAAAAAGTTATTACTTTTTGGTTGTAGTGAAGATTATGTTGAAATTATTATTAGAAATAAAGATAAATTAAGTAAATATTATGTTGTACCTACTGTTGATTATGATACTTTAGTTAAAGTTTCTTCTAAAGAAGGTTTTTATGAAATATGTGAAAAAGTAGGTATTAATTATCCTAAAACTATTGTGGTTGATAAGAATAATTATGAGAAAACTGACATAAGTTTTAAATGTCCTTTTATAGCTAAGGTAAGTAATAAGGCTATGTATCAAAGACTTAGTTTTGAAGGAAAAGAGAAGGTATTTTTATTTAAATCTTTAGATGAATATAAAGAAATGATGAAGAGATTATTTGCATCCGGTTATGATGATACAGTAGTTGTTCAAGAGTATATTAAAGGAACAGATGCTAATATGAGAGTTTTAACTTGCTTTGCTGATCAAAATAGTAATGTTATATTTTCCTCAGTTGGTAGAGTATTATTAGAAGAAAAAGGCCCAGATGTAACAGGAAATTATTCGGCTATATATAATACGGAAGATGAAAAAATTGTAGAAGCTGCTAAAAAGTTTATTAAAGAAACTAAATATGTTGGTTATGCTAATTTTGATATTAAGTATGATGATGATACTAAGGAATTTTATTTCTTTGAAGTTAATGTAAGACTTGGTAGAAGCAACTTTTATATGGGAGCAGGTAATACGAATTATTTAGCACCTCTTGTAGATACTTTTATTTATGATATATATGATAAAATATATAAACAAGAGGGATGTGAACTTTATAGTATTGTCCCTTTTAGTGTTATTAAAAGATATTGTAATGATAAAGAATTAGTTAAGGTTGCTAGAAAATTAAAGAAAAATAATCCACTTGATTATAAGAAAGACTTTAGTTTAAAGAGAAAATATTATATAATTGGTGCACTAATTAATCACATTAGAAAGTTCAGGAAATATTATGAATAATTTAATTGGCGTTATTGGAGGATTAGGACCTAAAGCAACAACATATTTTATGGATTTGGTTATTAATAATACGATAAGTGAATGTGATCAAGATAATGTGGATTTATTAGTTTGTCAATTTTCAAGTATTCCGGATAGAACTAGTTTTATTCTTGGTAATTCGGATAATAGTCCAGTTCCGGAAATGATTAGGTGTGCTAGATTATTAGAAAGAGAAGGTTGTAAGTACATAGTTATTCCTTGCAATACGGCTAGTTATTTCTTTGATGAGGTACAGAGTAGGGTAAATTCTAAAATTATTAATATAATTGAAGAAACTAGTAAATTTGTACTTAATGATAATCCCAAGAAGGTTGGTTTAATGGCTACAGATGGAACTATTAAATCTGGAGCTTATCATAAATTTATTGGTAATGATTTATTATTTGTTCCTGATGATGTGTATCAAGCAAAAGTAATGAATATTATTTATGATAAGGTTAAAAAAAATAAAGAAGTTTCATTAGTTGAATTTGAAGAAATATTAGATTATTTTAGAGAAAATGGTTGTGAAAAAATAATATTAGGTTGTACAGAGTTGTCGGTTATTTATAGTTATTTAAAAGTAAATTATAGTGATGTTGTGGATAGTTTGACTGTTTTGGCAAGGAAAGCAGTAGAGTTATCAGGAAAGAGTTTAAAGGAGTAAGAGTTGAAGAAGTTAATAATTGGTATCTATATTGTAATATTTTGTTTAATCTTTTATACATTTGTAGTTAAATTTAGTAATAAAAATATTAATATTTCTAATGCTTTGATTATAAAAGAAACAAGTGAGGATAGTCTTAAAAGTGATAAAAAAAATGTTACTTTAAGTTTTGTTGGAGATTGTACAATTGGATGGGATCCAAGGTATGGTTATAGTACTAGATTTGATAAATATTTAGATGATAATAATGGAGATTACGCTTATTATTTTGCAAAAGTTAAGGATTATTTAAATCAAGATGATATAACAGTTGCAAATTTAGAAGGACAATTAACAACTTCAAATGATATTGTGGAAAAAATGTTTAATTTTAAGGCACCAACTAGTTATGTAGATGTTTTAAAAATGGGTAGTGTAGAAATGGTTAGTTTTGCTAATAATCATGCTTATGATTTTGGCAAAAGTGGTTATGATGAGACTATTAAAACATTAGATGATAACAATGTGTTACATTATGGTTATAGTGATTATTTAATTAAAGAGATAAATGATATTAAGGTTGGTTTTATGGCTTTTCATGATATTGATTGTGTAAAATATACTGAAGCTAAAAAAGGATTAGATTATTTAAAAGAAAATGGTGCTGAATTAATTATTGTGAGTGTACATTGGGGAATTGAAAAGGATTTAGTACAAAATGAAGCACAACAAAAGATAGGACGTTATTTAATTGATAATGGAGCTGATTTGGTAGTTGGAACTCATCCTCATGTAATACAGGGAATTGAAAAGTACAATAATAAATATATAATTTATTCCTTAGCTAATTTTGTATTTGGTGGAAATCAAAATCCGTCTGATAAAGATACATTTATTTTTAGACAAACTTTTAATTTTTATAAGGGTGAGTTACAATTGGATGATGATATTGAGATAGTTCCAACATCTGTTTCAGGAAAAAAGAATGTTAATAATTATCAACCAGTTATTTTAGATGGAGAAGAAAAAGTTCGAGTATTTAATAAAATTATGAAGTATTCTAGTGGATTTAATTATGGTATATAAAATAAAAAAGAAATATTTTTAGTTGTTTTGTAACTTTAATATTTCTTTTTTTGGTAAATTAGTTATTTCAGATATATCATTAATAGAAATTCCCTTTTCAAATAACTTTTTGGCTATAGAAATAGCTTTATTCCTTTCGCCAATAAGAATACCTTTTTTCTTTCCATTCTTTTCGCCAATAAGAATTCCATTTTTCTCGCCAAATGCAACTCCATCATCGAAACCTTCTTCTTTGGCAAATTTAAGATCTGTTATTCTTATACTTTCTTCCATTGCTTCTTTGTCATAATATATTAAGTTTGATGTATCTTCTGAATATTCCTTCATTAGTCTTGAAACCTCCTTTAAATCTTTAAAATTTCCTGCTAGTTCTTCTGTATAACTTATACTTCTTGATGTTAACATC
>DJSP01000026.1 GCA_002438065.1 Caryophanales bacterium UBA6331
AATAAAACTATTCACACTACCGTAAATTAAAAGGAGAAAATATATGAAAAATAAAGTATTAATTATAAAAGTGTTGTTGGTTGTGATTATATTTGGAGGATTAATTTACTATTTAAATTCTTTAAATAATGCCAGTATTACTTTAACTAAAGATAATAATGAATATAACTTAAAAGATGTTACTATGAAAATAAAAGAAAATACTTTAACTAAAAGTGGTGCAACAATTATTATTACTGATAATAATGAAATTAAATATACATATGAAGAATATTATAAATTAGAAAAAAGAATTGATCATGTTTGGTATGAATTAAAACCAAGTGGTGATGTTTTCTTTGATGAAATGGGATATTTAGTTGATGACAATAATGAATTAGAAATGAATATTGATTGGTCTAAAATATATGGTAATTTAACAAGTGGTAAATACCGAATTATTAAAAGAATATATGATGGAGAATATAAGTATTTTAGTGTAGAATTCGATTTATAAAAAGAAAGGATTTTATAATGGATTTTGTAAAAATTGTTTATAGATATCGTAATAGATATCTTAATAGTGAAGATTTAGTAGAAAGTATTGAAAATATTTCTAAAGAAGAATTAAATGATATAGATTTGAATGAATTGGAAATCATAAAAAATGATGTAAATGATATAATTAAAAATACTAAAATAACTTTAGATGATGAGGAAATAAGACGAAGAAAAGAAACGGATAAAATAATAAATATTTTAGAAAAGATATTAAATAATCCTAATAATGATGATAACGATGCTTTAGATAGAATAAAAGAAAAATATAACTCTTTTAAAGAACAAGAAATGATTAAAAGAGATAGTGGTAATCGTTATGTGGAGTTAGATAATTACCTTGAAAATTGTGATTTATTTAAAAAATATTATAATAATATGTCTGATGAAGAACTATTAAATTTTATTACAAATTATATTAAAATGCCAAATCCTTTTAAATTATCTAAGGAAAAATTAGATGATTTAATTGATATAGGTTTAAAACAAAATAATAAAGAAAAGTTATGGCGTTTAGCGTTTAATTATGCTGAGTATGGAATAGATACTTCTAAAATAGAAGATTATTATATTAATGAAAGAGATGATTATTATTTAATAGAATTAATTTCGGCTATTAAAGAGTATCTTAATGTTGATAGAATAATGGATAAGGTATTAGATACTAATGATGATAAATTTATTCATGCATGTGCTAATTATGCAACTAAATTAGAATTATTTACGTGGGATGAATTAAAGGAAAAATTAAAACAACATCAAAATAATAAAATGTAACTTAATTGTAACTTTTAATGTGATATAACTTAATTGTTGAAAGGAAGATTATATGGAAATATTAAAAGTTGAAAATTTAACTAAAGTATATGGTAAAGATAGCACTAAAGTTGTTGCACTTGACCATGTATCTTTTAGTGTGGAAAAAGGTGAATTTGTTGCAATCGTTGGAGCATCAGGTAGTGGTAAGTCAACATTATTACATCTAATTGGTGGGGTAGATAGACCTACTAGTGGTAAAGTTTATGTTAATGGACAAGATATTTATAAACTTGATGATGATAAACTTGCTATATTTAGAAGGAGACAGGTTGGATTAATATATCAGTTCTATAATTTAATTCCAATTCTTAACGTGGAAGAAAATATTACTTTACCGCTTGCTTTAGATGGAAGATCTCCTGATAAAACTAAATTAAATGATATGATTAAACTTTTAGGTTTAGAAGCTAGAAAAAATCATTTACCAAATGAGTTATCAGGAGGACAACAGCAAAGAACAAGTATTGGTAGGGCATTAATTACAAATCCAAGTATAATACTTGCAGATGAACCAACTGGAAATTTAGATTCAAAATCAAGTGATGAAATAGTAGCACTTCTTAAAAAAACAAATAAAGAGTTAAAACAAACAATTATAATGATTACTCATAATATGGAAATAGCTGCTTGTGCTGATCGAATTATTAAAATAGAAGATGGAAAAATAGTAGGTGAATAATTATGAACTTACTAAAAAAATTAACTATTAAAAATTTAAAATTAAATAAAAAAAGAACTATTGTAACCATTATAGGAATTATGCTATCCGTTGCGTTAGTAACAGCAGTTGCAACTATGTATGCTAGTGGAATAAAATCTTTAATAGTTTATGAAAAATATATTAAAGGTGATTTCCATGTTGAATTTATGGATGTTCCAAGCGACGATGTTAAAAATATAAAAAATAATAATGGTGTCGAAACTGTCTATTTAACACAAGAGATAGGTTATGCTCCTTTAAAGGATTCTAAAAATAGTGGTAAACCATATGCTTATGTAATGGGCTTTGATAAAGGTGCTTTAGAAAATCTATCTATTAGATTAACAAGTGGACGTTTACCGCAAAACGAAGATGAAATTATAATACCTACCCATTTAAAAACTAATGGAAGAATAGATATTGAAAACGAAAAAGAGATAACTCTAGAAGTTGGTGAGAGAGTATCAGATGGCTATAAATTAAATCAGTATAATGGTTATGATGCTGATAATGAAAAGATTATTAATACTAAACAAAAGACATATAAAATAGTTGGAGTTTATGAAAGATCAGCAACTAATATTGAACCTTATATTGCACCGGGATATACATTTATAACCTATATTGATGACACTAATTTTATTGGCAATGTAAATGTTTATGCTAAATATAATAAAGCTGGTAGTAAAAATCATATAAAAGTTACTGCTGATATTATTGGAGTTAATGCAGAGGTTCTTAACAAATATTATTATGGAAGTTTTGATAGTGATGAAGAATTAAATAATGTTTCTAAAGAACTTGAGAAAGCAAGATATGAAATTAATATTAATGGTTATTTAATTTCTTTAGAAAATGATCCTATTAATAATAGTGGAATTGGTAATTTAGGGTATGTTGTAATAATTGTATGTATTATTATAGTGTTTACTTCTGTATTTTGTATTAAAAATAGTTTTGATATTTCAATAACTGAAAAAATTAAACAATACGGAATGCTTAGAAGTATTGGTGCTACTAAGAAACAAATTAGAAGTAATGTCTTTTATGAAGCAACTATCTTAGGATTAATTGGTATTCCTCTAGGTTTAATACTTGGATTTATTGCATCTTATATATTAATAATCGTTTGTAATATTTTACTTAAAGATTCATTGACTGGTGGACTTAATATGGTTCTATCATATTCTGTAATATCATATATAGTTGCAATCATACTAGGAATTATAACTATTTATTTATCAGCGTTTAAAAGTGCAAGAAAAGCATCTAAAATAAGTCCAATTGATTCAATTAGAAATAGTGCTAATATAAAATTAAATAGTAAAAAATTAAAGACGCCTAAGTTAATTAATAAAATATTTGGAGTAGGTGGAGAAATATCATATAAAAATATTAAAAGAAATAAAAAGAGTTATCGTACAACTATTGTATCTTTAACCATTTCAGTTTTAGTATTTATTGCTTTAACTTACTTTATGAATGCTTTTATGAGTCAAATTAAACAAGAAATTAATGCTTCTGAATATAACATAAATTATAATATTAGAAATAATGAAGAAAAGAATATTATTAATAAAATTAATCAAACAGTAAACTTAGATAATATTAAAAATTATAGTATTATTAGGACAACATTTGGAGTATTCAATAATCCCAAATTCAATATTGAACCGAGGGAAAGTATAAATAAAAATATTCGTATTGTATCAATTGGAGAGGAAGCATATAAAAAATATCTTAAATCTTTAAATTTAAACTATGATGATGTTAAAGATAAAGGGATATTAGTAGATGAAATTGAATATGATATATTTAATGAAGAAAAATTAATTACTAAACAAGATAGATTATATAAATATAATAAAGGTGATATAGTAAGCACAAACTTATATATCGAGCCAGATGGAATTGATATTAATTTGACTATTGGTGCAATATCTGATGTTCGTTCATTTGGTCTTCAAAGAAATGATGCTGATGTTTATATTGTTGTAAGCGATGAGTATTACGATAGAATTAATGGTGTAAGCAGTAATTATGATGTTTATTTTGATAGTACTGATGCTAGTAAATTGCAAGATGATATTGATAAAATTCTAAAAGATGAAAGATATTTTGTTGATAATAAAGAAGAAAATGTTAGAATAATGCGAAACTTAATTTTATTAATTGGTATATTCTTATATGGATTTATTACAGTTATTACTTTGATAAGTGTTACTAATATATTTAATACTATAACAACTAGTATGGAATTAAGAAAGCCAGAGTTTGCTATGTTAAAATCTGTTGGTATGACAACTAAAGAATTTAATAGAATGATTAGATTAGAAAGTATCTTTGTATGTACTAAGTCACTTATATTTGGAATACCTATTGGTTTAGCAATATCTTATATAATTTATTTACTTTTAAGTCAAGATGGTGGCTTAAAGTATCACGTACCATTTAACGGAATTATCATTTCAAGTGTATTTGTATTATTATTAATTAGTTTATTAATGAAATATTCTATTAGTAAAATTAATAAACAAAACACGATTGAAACTATTAGAAATGAAAATATATAAAACTTTCCTTAGGGAGAGTTTTTTTCTAAAGTTATTATAATTATATGTTGATAATTGATTTAATTATTGTATAATAAACTTTATATGAGAAAAATTAAAAGATTAAACATATTTGTTGATGAAACAGGTGAATTTGGTTTTGGTTATGGTGCATCAGAACTTTATGGGGTATCATTTACTTTTCATGAACAGGAAAACAACATTAATAAACAAATATTTGAACTAAACAATCGCTTAGAAAAAATAGGGTACACTAATATGATTCATATGGCTGATTTAATTATGAAACGTGGAGATTATGCAAAATTAAATATTGAAAAAAGAAGAAAAATTTTCAATGCAATTTATCATTTTGCTAGAAAGATACCTGTTAAATATAAAACTATAATAATAAACAAAAATTATATTAATAATAGTAAAATATTAAAAGTACAACTAACTTACGAAATAAATAAAATAATTATAGATAATAATGATTATTTTAAATCTTTTGATAAAATAGTTTTATATTATGATAATGGTCAAGAACAACTTGGAAATATTTTAGATTCTGCATTCATTAAGTTTAATAATTTTGAACATAGAAAAGATTTTAATCATCAACAAAAAAGATTATTTCAAATCTCAGATATGTTAACTTATATTGATAAATTTGATTACAAATATAAAAATAAAATGACATTTAGTAAAAGTGAAAAATATTTTTTTGAAGAAAAATCTATTAGAAAAATAATTAAAACATTATATGATAAAAGATTATAATTAAAAAAACAATCCTTATAGACTGTTTTTTTAAGCGGCCAATGTGCCAACACGGGTTTGATCCTACTTAATTAAAATTAAGAGACCAATAGTAGATAAAATATATACCTACATTATGTATTATAATACATTTGCTAACAAATAATACCAATTATTTGTTGCTTTCATGAATATATTATGATATTTTTTTATAATTGTCAAGCAATTATATGTTGCATATATAGAACATTAATGATATTCTTAAATTGGTGATTGTGTGAAAAGTAATTATGAATCTGAATTAGAAGAAATATTATATCAAAATTTTAACTTTGATTTTGTTTGTTTTAGACATAAACTAGGATTAACTCAACAAGAAATGGCTGATAAATCTCATGTTTTGAGAGATAAAATTGCTAAAATTGAAAGAGGAATATATCCACCAAATATTAAAAGTGTATTAAGAATTTTAGGACCGCTAGGTTATACTTTAAAGATAGTAAAAATAGATAATGATAAAGATAAATATAAATAATATTTTTAAGGTCGCAATTTGCGACCTTAAACAAAAATCATTAAAAAGTATGATTATTTAACTTTTAAAATCACAAACTGTGATCTTAAAGAAAAGAAATATGTTAAAATTAATATTTATTGTACAAACTTGAGATCACAATTTGTGATCTCAAGATGAAAAAATTATACCAAGAATAATATAATAGTGTAATTAATCTTCAAGGTCGCAAATTGCGACCTTGAAAAACAAAAGAATGCGATTCTAAATTTGAGGTCACAATTTGTGACCTCAAGTGTAAATACTTAAAAAATATTCTTCAAGGTCACATTTTGTGACCATGAACATGATTTGTAATAGAAAACGAGGATTTAATGAATGAAATTATAATAAAAGATAAACAAATAGAAAATATGATTTTTGAAGTAAGAGGAGTGCAGGTAATGTTATCTTCGGATGTTGCTACATTATATCAAATTGAAACTAAGAGATTAAATCAGGTAATTAAACGAAATATAGATAGATTTCCAAGTACATTTTGTTTTCAATTAACGGATGAAGAAATCGATAGATTATCTTTAAGGTCACAATTTGCAACCTTAAACAATAGTAATAATTTAAGAGGGCAACACTACAAATATCTTCCATATGTTCTAACGGAACAAGGAATTATGATGATATCAGGTTTACTTAAAAGTGATATAGCTGTTAAAGTAAATATCCAAATCATTGATGCTTTTGTTAAAATGAGAAGATATTTCGCTAATAATTTTAATGCTAATGAATTATTGTTAAATCACGAAAATAGAATTCAATTACTTGAAAATACCTTGGATTCATTCAAAGAACAGAAAATAAAGAAAATATTCTTTGAAGGTCAAATATATGATGCTTATTCAATTCTTGTAGATATCTTAAATAAAGCAAAAAATGAAATAATAATTATTGATAATTATGCTAATAAAGAATTATTAGATATTCTTAAAGATATAAATATAAGAATTATTATAGTTTCTAAAAATATTGATACAATACTTAAAGAAAAATATACAAAGCAATATAAAAATGTTAAATTTATAGATAACAACTCATTTCATGATCGTTTTATAGTATTAGATAGAAATAAATTATACACATGCGGAGCAAGTTTTAAAGATTTAGGCAAAAAATGTTTTGCAATTAATGAATTTAATGATATAAATTATTTAGAACAAATTATTAGTGTATTAAATATTAATTAAAAAGAAAGGAAAATAATTATGAATATTTTATTAATTGAAGATAACCTTAGCATAATTAAAGGTATAAAATATAATTTAGAACAAAATAATTATCAAGTTGTTGCAAAAACAAATATAAGTGATTCCATTAATTATTTAAACAGTAACAATAAGATTGATTTAATAATTTTAGATGTAACATTACCAGATGGAAATGGTTTTAATTTATATGAAAATAATATTAAAGATTTAAATATACCAACAATTATTTTAACAGCTGTTGATGATGAAGATAACGTTGTTAAAGGATTAGAGTTAGGTGTTAATGAATACATTACTAAACCATTTAGTATGAAAGAATTACTTGCTAGAATTAATCGTATAATGATTAAGAAAAATAATAATTCGATAATTAAAATTAAGGATATAACTTACAATTATGATAAAATGGAAATTTATAAGAATAATCAAAAAATAGAGTTATCTTCATTAGAATTAAAAATATTAAATTTATTATTTAGTAATATCAATAAAGTAGTTACTCGTAATTTATTATTAGATAAAATATGGGAATGGACTGGTAATGATGTAGATGATCATACAATAACAGTTTATTTAAAAAGAATTAGAGAAAAAATTAATACAGATATTATAATAACAGTTAAAGGAATAGGTTATAGGATTGACAATGAAAAATAAAAAGAAATATACAAAATTAATATTATTTACTTTAATTACATTTGGAATTATTATCTTAGTTAATGTTATGTTATATTATCAAGTAAATAAAAATTATAATAATAAAATAGTTAATGTTATTAGCGCTATTAAAGAAAAATATCCCGAAATAAAAGATGATGAAATATTTGATATTTTAAATAGTAATGTTGTATCTAATAATTCTCTTAATAGATATAGTTTTGATTTAGACGGAATAGTGTTAATTAAAGAAAATAAAACTATATTTGTAAGTTACTTTATTATCCTACTATTTATATATTTAATTATTTGTTTGGTTTATCTAACAATAATTATTAATAGTGATAAAAAGAAAGAAAAAGAAATAAATGAAGTTATAAAAATAATTGAAGAAATAAATAATAAAAATTATGGTTTTAAAATGAAAGAAATAAATGAAGAAGATCTATCATTACTTAAAAATGAAATATATAAGACAACTATTATGTTAAATGAATTAAGTGAAATATCTAAAAAAGATAAAAAAGAACTTGAAGAAAGTTTAGAAGATATATCACACCAATTAAAAACTCCATTAACAAGTATTCTAATAATGATTGATACCATATTAGATGATGAGGATATGGATCAAAACACTCGGGAAGACTTCTTAAGAAATATAAAAAGAGAAGTTATGAATATTAATTTCTTAGCTAAATCAATTCTAAAATTATCAAGATTAGATACAAACACAGTGAATTTTATAAGTAAAAAAGAAAGTGTTAAAGAAATAATTAATGAAGCTATTTTAAATGTTGCCTTATTAAGCGATTTAAAAAATGTAAAAATAGAAACTAATTTAAGTGATTCGTTTATTACTTGTGATTATAAATGGCAAATAGAAGCATTAACTAATATTTTAAAGAATTCAATTGAACATTCATATGAAAATAATAAAGTATTAATTGAAAGTAGTGAAAATAATGCTTATGTTAAAATTACAATTAAAGACTTTGGTACCGGCATAGCTAAAGAGGATATTAATCATATATTTGAAAGATTTTATAAAGGTAAAGATTCTGATTATGATAGTATTGGTATTGGACTAGCCTTATCAAAAAGTATAATTGAAAAGCGAAATGGAAAAATAAGTGTTGAATCAAGTGATGATGGTACTACATTTACAATTAAATATTTTAAATAAATAATTACTTTTACAATAAAATAAATATAAGATATAATTTAATTAGAGATTGGAGTTTAGAAATATGGATTTAGTGATTATGGCAGCTGGAATGGGATCAAGATTTGGTGGGTTAAAACAAATTGAAAAAATTCATCATAATGGAGAATTTATTATAGATTATTCAATTTATGATGCTATTAAAGTGGGATTTAATCGAGTAGTGTTTATAATTAAAGAAGAAAATTATGATTTATTTAGAGAAACAATAGGAAAGAGAATTGAAAAAATTATAGAAACTGTTTATGTTTTTCAAAATAATGATAATGTGCCAAAATGGGTAAAATTACCTGATGCTAGAATTAAGCCACTAGGAACAGCTCATGCAATTTTATGTTGTAAAGATATTGTTAAAAATAATTTTGTGGTTATAAATTCTGATGATTTTTATGGTTATGATGCATTTAAAGTTGCAAGTGAATTTCTAAAAAATAATCAAAATGATAATGAATTTGCTAATATAAGTTATATAGCTGGTAATACTTTAACCAATGTTGGTGCAGTAAAAAGAGGAGTATTAAAAGTAACAAATGATTATTTAGATACTTTAATTGAAAGTAGTTTAGAAAAAGAAGGACAATTAATAAAAGCAACACCTTTAAATGGAGAAGATAGTTTTTATATTGAAAATAATAGTTTAGTTTCAATGAATATGTTTGCGTTTACTCCCAAAATATTTGAATTATTAGAAAATGAATTTGATATATTTTTTAAGGATAACAAAGATAATTTACAAACTTGTGAATATTTATTACCAGATGTAGTTTGTAAAGGAATAAAAGATAATAAAATAATGGTTAAAGCTTTATCTACATTAGCAGTTTGGTATGGAATGACATATAAAGAAGATAAAGAATTACTTGTAAATGCTATAAATGAAATGATTAAACAAGGACTATATCCTGATAATTTATGGAATTAATAGCAAAATAAAAATAACGAATTTACGTTATTTTTTTATTGACTTGTGAAATATCGTTTGATAAAATAAGTTTTAGGAACAACTAATTGTTTTGGTGGTTACCGCTCAAATTCTATAAAAGAAAGTGGGTGGTAGTTATGAGTAAAAAAATGTTATATTTTATAATATTTAATTTATTTATAATAATATTTTTATTAATTATGTTACTTTTCAAAGTAGCTAACTAATAAAAAACACCAAACCAGGGGGTTTGGATTTAATACCTTAAGGTAACCATCTAAACTTTCCAAATTAGATGTTCCTTTTTATTTTATGTAAGTCTTGCTTACATATTCATAATAGCAAATTATAGACGAAATTTCAAGAGTTTTATTTATTTACATTCATTATTTTTTATAAATAACATTTCAATCAATTATTTCTTGTTTTTTCTTGTAAACAGAAATTAAATGTAAACGATAATGTTATAACTTGAGTCATTCCATAGTTAACTAAGAATACCATTCCATCTGGATTTAACGCATCAAATAACAATTTACGCATTTTTTTAGCTACATCATTAATATGACCTAATGTTTTATTAAAGTTGACTATAATTTATTTAGAAATTACCCAATGGGGAAGCTAAATGAGTAGTTGAAAACAAAAAAGATTATTAACTAAAACATAAGCTAATAATCTAAAAAATTGTTTATATTTTACAATTATTTTCTTTTAAATCAAGAAAGGCTATTTTATTAAATTGTCCGTTAACATTTTCATACATTATTCCTGCATCCCAATCCTTAAGCAACATTTCACTTTCTAGCACCTCTAATGGAGTATTATATTCTTTGTTAGATGTTGGATATTCAATAAAATATATATAATCAACATTAGCAAAATAAGCTTTAATAATATTATTTTTTGACAATAACATTACATATCTATATGTTGATAAGTATTTTGAATCATATTCAGATAAACCATTTTTTAAATAATTATCAAATAAATTTTGCATAATATTCTCCTATTATCTACATATTTTTCACTTCAGTGCATCTTTTCTTTTTTTCTAAAAATATAATCCAATATTAAATTTTATCTATTTATTTACATTCATTATTTTTTCATAAATAACATTTCGATCAATTATTTCTTGTTTTTTCTTATAAACAGGAATTAAATGTAAATGATAATGTTTAATAACTTGAGTCATTCCATAGTTAACTAAGAATACCATACCATCTGGATTTAACGCATCAAATAACAATTTACGCATTTTTTTAGCTACATCATTAATATGACCTAAAGTTTCATTATCCATTTCATCAATATCTGTAATATGTTTTTTAGGTATAATTAAAGTATGTCCATTCGCATCAGGATAAGCATCTAATATTACTTTAACAATATCGTCTTCATAAATACATAAAGAATCACATTCATTTTTATTAATTTTACAAAATAAACAATCCATTCTATCACCAAATTAATCTTATCATAAATTTTAATAAATAAATACCTCATAGATTAAATAAAATTATTATGATATACTTTTTGTTGTTAGAAAGAGTGAGTTTATGAATATTGGACTAATTGGAACAGGTGCCTATGGTCAGGCTATGGCTATGATGCTACTTAAAAATAATAATGATGTTATAATGTGGACTGAAAATGAAGAAAAATATAAATTTTATAAAGAAAATAATATAATTAAAAGTTTAATAAATGGTGTTGAAATACCTAAAGAAATTAAATTAACTAATGATATTAAAGAGGCTTGTTTAAATAAAGATATAATTTTTATAATGACAACTGCTCATTATGTTGGAAAAATATGTGATGAAATTAATCCTTATATAAATAAGAAAACGATAGTGTGTATTGCCTCAAAAGGAATTGAAAATGTGAGTTGTAAATTTTTAAGTGACATAGCTTATGAAAAATTAAAAACCAAACATATCGCTATTATTTCAGGTCCATCATTTGCAGTAGATATGGCAAATAGCTATCCAGTTGGTTTATCTATTGCTTCGCTTAGTAAAAAATCTATTAAACTAATTAAACAGTCTTTAGTTAGTGATTCCGTTAAGTTAAGAGAAACAAATGATTTAATTGGAGTTCAAATATGTGGAAGTATTAAAAATGTTATTGCATTAGCAGCAGGTATGTTAGATGGTATGAATTATCCTGAATCTACTCAAAGTTTCTTGATAACTGAGTCTTTAAATGATATTAAAGAACTTATTAAATCACTAGGTGGAAATCCTAAAACATGTTTGTCGTTTGCAGGAGTTGGAGATTTACTTTTAACATGTACATCACCCAAAAGTCGAAATTTTAAGTTTGGAAAATTGGTCGGTAGTGGTGCTTCTAAAGAAGAACAAGATAAATTTTTACAAGATAATACAGTTGAAGGATATTACACTTTAAAAAGTATTTATAAATTAGTAAAAAAGAAAAAAATTAAAATGCCAATAATTGATGTAATATATAAGATAATAGTTAATAATGATGATCCAAAACTTTTAGTAACTTTATTAATAAATAAAAAATAGAAAAGAAGTGATTTAAATGACTTTTACTACCCAAATAAAAGATGAAATAACTAAAGATGATTATGCTTCACCTGATGCCTTGATTTCATTATGTATATATTTAAAATTAAATAGTGAAATAACTGATAGCAGTATAACTATATATACCGAAAATGCATCTACTGCTAGATGGATATTTAAACTTTTAAAACAATTTTATAATGTTGATATTCATTTAACATCGAGAACTATTAAAAGATTTAAAAAAAGAAATATTTATATTCTAGAAATAAAAAATAAAATAGATATTATTGTTAATGATATTGATAATATGGTTAGTAATATTGCAAATGGTAGTAAAGAAGAAAAAGTTGCTTTTTTAAAAGGAGTATTTTTATCAAGTGGTAGTATTAATGATCCTAAGAGAAATGTTTATCACTTGGAGTTTTTGGTTAAAGAAGAAAATATGACAAAACTAATAAATAGATTACTTCATTATTTAAAGTTTGACAGTAAAATAATTAAAAGAGAACATGAATATATGATTTATATTAAGAAGAGTGAACAAATAAGTGATTTTATTAAATATTTAAATGCAATTAATGCTTTATTTTACTTTGAGGATATAAGAATATATAGAGATCATAAAAATATGGTTAATAGATTAAATAATTGTGAACAAGCTAATTTAGAAAAGAGTTTAAAAAATAGTACCCAAATAATTAATAATATAAATTACTTAAAAGATAATGATTTAATGATTCTTTTAGATGATCGTACTAAAGAAATATTAGAATATAAATTAAAATATCCTGATACATCTATGGATGAACTTGCTAAAATAGTTTCTTTGGAAACCGATAAATCAATAACAAAGTCAGGTATAAATCATCATTTTAGAAAATTAAATGAAATTGTAAAAAAGCATAAAGAAAAAAGCTAAAAAAATAATAGTAAAAAGTTTATAAATAGATAGTTGCTATTTTAAATATGAAAGGAGGTAAAAATATTTGAATATAAAACGGAATTATTAAATTCATGGACAAAATGGATTAATGATAGTGCTGATGAAAAAGACATTGTTAAATTAGATGAATTACTTAATCAAAAATCATCAGAAGGTTGTGAATTGGTTTGCTATTCTTATATGACAAATGTTTTGAGAACTAAAAGTGTTTTTTCTGTAACATTTAAAAGATAAAAATAATTTATAAATAAATTAGAATCAAAGCTCTTTTTTCTTGCAATCATAATTAAAATTTAAAATTATAATTGTATACTTTTATTTTTTGTGAGTTGGTGGTATGATAAATTCTCGTGCAAAGGTGTATTTTATGGAAACAATTGAAAATTATATAAATAGAGATATAAATTGCAATAAAAAAATAATTAAATATAAACAATTATATAGTGTAAAAAGCTTAATAATTAAACTATTACTCAAATCAGGGGTTCTTTTAAATTATGCTTATCCATATATTTTATCTATGTTAATCATGTTAAACATTGGCTTTTATAAAAAACATAAACCATTTGATTATAGTTCAGCAACAAAGATTAAAATAGAACATATTTATGATAGTAATAGTAATAAAGAAGTCAATTATGATAAGGAAATAATTTATGATAATGATTATTTGATTTATAAAACACCATGGGAATTAATGGATGAAAAATATATATCTAAAGAAACAATATTTTTGTTAAATCAAGATGAACTAAATAAACCTATTTTGCCATCATTGTTAAAAATGAACTATGATGAGATAAAATCCTTTTTTAAAATAAAAAGTGTTAAAACTATTTATAAAAATAATGAAAATTTAAGCGATGCACAAATAATTGTAGTGCTTCATGATGAAATAATGTCATCTAAAATTGTTAGACAAATAGATTTATATAGTGCTTTATATATAATATTGGTTCTTTTGGAAGGTTTAGGAATATCTAAATTTAATAAAATTATTTTTAAAACTCATATTAGTGATAAACTAAATGAATTGGATAAAGGCCCAATTATTTATAGCAAAAAAGAAATTGATATGCTAAGTGAAATAATTGAAAATGATTGTAAAAATTTAGAGTATATTAATAATAACAATCATGATAAACCTAAATTAAGGATTAAATAGAGGAACAAATTATGAAAAATGAATTGTTAAGTGAAAATAAAAATAGTAATTTTTGTGAATTTAATAAAGATGATTTAAATTTTTTTTATAATACTATTCAAAGCCTATTAATAGATTACAGATATAATTTAGGATTAAATAAGGAATTAACTTTTGGTGTAGAAATAGAATATGAAGGACTTTATTATGGTAAAACTGAAAAATTTTTAAATAAAAATTTAAATGATTGGGAATCAAAAGTTGATAATTCTTTATATTTTGGTGGAGAAATAACATCACCAATAATGAACGATGATAAAACATTTTGGATTGAATTAAAAACAGTTTGTGAATTTTTACAAAAATACCAAGCCAATGTTAGAGATAATGCTGGTGGACATGTACATATAGGGGCAAATTTATTTAATAATGATAAAAATTTATGGATAAAGTTTTTAAAACTATATGTATGTTATGAACATGTTCTTTATCGTTTTGGATATGGAGAATGTATTAATGAACGAAAATTATTAGAAGAATATTCAAAATTTTTAGGAAATGAATTTTGTTATTATATAAATAGACTTAACAAATCTAAAAAAATGAGAGATTTTCAAGTTTTATTAGATGAAGAACAATCAAAATTTGGCGGAATTAATTTTAAACACGTTATTTTTGATGAAAAAATATGCAATAAATTTAATACTATTGAGTTTCGTTTTCCAAATGGAACAAAAAATGAAATAATTTGGCAAAATAATATTAATGTTTTTGCTAATATGGTTTTAGCTATAACTGAAAATAAAATAAATCCGGAATTTTTAGATTATAAATATAATAATTTGCAAAAAAGATCTATAAGTACTAGAAATTTATCACATTTAATATGTTTAGAAGATGCATTGGAATTTACTGATTTAATATTTGATAATAATTTAGACAAAATGTATTTTTTAAAACAATATTTTAAAAATTTTGATTACGCATTAAGTGAAAGAAATTCAATATTAAGTAAAAAAATAACTTTAGGTCATAAATAATTGTTATTTAATTATAAAATATTATATTTGAAGATTTAATTTTGGGTAATAATACATTTACGAAAAAGCGTAAATGTATCCTTGACTTGTCCAAAGAGCTTTTGATAGACTAAAGTTCAGGAACAACTAATTGTTTTGATGGTTACCACTCAATTTTTAAAAAGGAAGATGGTGGTAGTTATGAGCAAAAATATGTTATATATTATAATAATCAATTTATTCATAATAATTATTTTATTAATTATCTTACTTTTTAAAGTAATTAACTAATAAAAAAACCAAAACACGGGGGGTTTTGGAGATACTAAAATTGGTAATCACCTAACCTACGAAAATTAGATGTTCCTTTTTTATTTTATGTAAGTTTTCCTTACGCATTCATAATATCAAATTTTAAATTTTTTTACAATATGTTTGAAAGATATGTTGCTAAAATAAATAAAAAGTGTTAAATTATTTAAGAAATCAGTGATAAAGGACATGATTATTAGTTAACAAATCATAGAGAGTAAGTGGCTGGTGAAAACTTATGGAGTTATTAATAATTACTACCTTTGGAGAGATATAATAATATCCGAGTTATTCCCGTTAAGAATTATAAAAAGATAAATCAAGGATGGTACCGTCTTTACAAGACGCCTGTTACTATCTTTTTTTGTTAAAGAAAGAAGGAAGAAAAATGATAAATATTAAAGAAAATGAAAAATTAAGTGTAATGAATCATTCATGTGCTCATTTACTTGCTCAAGCTGTTAAACATTTATATCCAAATGCGAAATTTTGGGTTGGACCAGTTATAGAAAGTGGATTCTACTACGATATTGATTTAGGAGATGTAACATTAACGAATGAAGATTTACCAGTTATTGAAAAAGAAATGAAAAAGATAGCTAAAGATGGTAAAAGAATTGTTAGAGAAGAAATTACCAAAACAGAAGCATTAAAAAAATTTAAAGATGATCCTTACAAGATAGATTTAATTAGTCATATGGATGAAGACAATACTGTAATTAGTATGTATACTCAAGGAGATTTTACTGATCTTTGCCGTGGACCACATGTTGATACTGTTAAACAACTTAAATATTTTAAATTACTAAAGGTAAGTGGAGCATATTGGAAAGGTGATTCTAAAAATAAAATGCTTCAAAGAATTTATGGAGTGTGTTTTCCAACTGAAGAAGAACTTGATAGTTACATGCAAGAACTAAAAGATGCTGAAGAAAGAGATCATCGTAAAATAGGCAAAGACTTAGATTTATTTATGTCTGATGATTTGGTTGGTAGAGGACTTCCAATGTTTTTACCTAATGGATATATTATTTGGCAAGAACTTGAAAATTACATTAAAGAAAAAGAAAGAAAATTAGGATATTTACATGTACTAACTCCATGCGTTGGTAATGTTGAACTATACAAGACAAGTGGACACTGGGAACATTACAAAGAAAATATGTTTCCAGCTATGGAACTTGATGGTGAAGCATTCGTTTTAAGACCAATGAATTGTCCTCACCATATGATGATTTATTCTAATAAATTACATTCTTATAAAGATTTACCTATTCGTATTGGTGAAATTGCTCATGATTTTAGATATGAAGCAAGTGGAGCAGTTAAAGGTATCGAAAGAGGAAGACATTTCTGTCAAAATGATGCTCATCTTTTTGTAACTCCAGATCAAATTAAATCTGAATTTAAGAGTGTTGTTGATTTAATATTTGATGTTTATAAAGACTTTAGTATTAAAGATTATCGTTGCGTATTATCTTTAAGAGATCCTGAAGACAAAGAAAAGTATCATCCAGATGATGAAATGTGGAATAAGGCTGAAAATGAACTTAGAGAAGTTTTAAATGAGTTAGGCATTAAATATACTGAAGAAATTGGAGAAGCAGCCTTTTATGGGCCTAAGTTAGATGTTAATGTTAAACCAGCTGTTGGAGCAGAATATACATTATCAACTTGTCAATTAGACTTTTGCTTACCAGCTAAATTTAATTTAAAATATATTGATGAAAATGGAGAAAGAAAAACTCCTGTCGTATTACATCGTGCAATATTAGGCTCACTTGATCGTTTCATGGCTTATATCTTAGAAGAAACTAAAGGAGCACTTCCTGTTTGGCTTGCTCCAGTACAAGTTAATATTATTCCCGTTAACAATGAATATCATTTAGAATACGCTAAGAAAATTGAAAAAATGTTAGAAGAAGCAAACATTCGTGTAAAGTTAGATGATCGTAATGAGAAATTAACATATAAAATGAGAGAAAGTCAAACTAAAAAGGTACCATATACAATAATTATTGGAGATAAGGAAAGAGATGCTAATACTGTAACAGTTAGACTTCATGGTACAACTGAAAATATTACTTTAGATAAAGATGAATTCTTAAGTAAAATAAAAGAAGTTATTCAAAATAAAAATATTAAATATGATTTATAGTGATTAAAATAAAAGAATATAACCCATAATATAGTTGGTGATGATATGGAAATATTAACAACTGTATTTCGAACATTATTCTTTTATTTTTTTGTTACTTTTGCTTACCGAATTATGGGAAAAAGAGAAGTTGGACAACTTGGGATAGTCGATTTAATTGTATCAATTTTGATTGCCGAATTGGTTGCAATAAGCATTGAAAACATTGATAAATCAATAATGCTAACTATTGCTCCTATAAGTTTATTAGTATTTATTGAAGTAGTCCTTGCATACCTTTCAACTAAATCAAGATGGTTTAGACAAATTTTCACAGCTAAGCCATCAATTATTATTAATCATGGAGTTATAAATTATAAAGAAATGATTAAACAAAGATATAGTTTAGATGATTTATTAGTAAGTTTAAGACAAGCATCAATTAAATCTATTGAAGATGTTGAATATGCTTTTTTAGAAAGTAATGGTAAACTTAGTATTTTTAAATACAACCTGTTTAAAACTGATTCTGATTATCCTGCACCAATTATAGTTGATGGAGTTATTCAAGAAAATACCTTAAAAAATATTCGAAAAAATAAGATATGGATTAAATTATATTTAAGAAGGCAAAATATAAATCAAGAAGATATTTTCTATGCATTTTATAAAAAAGGTAAGATTTATACTATATTAAGGTCTAATGTAAATAATTTGTAAATTTTCATGCTTATTTACATTTTGTAAACATAATATAGCGTAAAGTGTTATATAATGATTTTAGGTGGTAAAAATGAAAGATTTTTTAGTAAATTTAATTAAATTAATATTAAGTGTCCTAGTTATTACATTTACTGAAGAATATTTTTATAAGTTATTAGATTTACTTAAATTAAGTATTAATAGTAAAAGTATTGTTTCATTAATTGTTTATATTTTAATATTTATAATCATATTTATAATTTATAAAAGTGAAATTACAGCCGCATTTGCTAAATATAAGCACAAATTAACAACTAATATCTTTTATAGTATTATTTGTTTTATCGTTTTATTTATTGCTATGATGATTATAAATTATTTAGTTGCCGCATTAGCTAAAGGATTTAATATAACTTATGAAGGATTAAGCTTTATCAATATTTTTGATTACCAATTTAGTTTTGATTTAATAGTAATGATTATTAAAAACATTATTATAGTTCCATTTATTAAAGTAGTCGTATTTGTTTTAGGAATAAATAATATGTGCTCTAAAAAAACAGGAATGTTCTTTAGTGGATTACTATACTCATTATATGCAATATATGTTATGTGTCATTTTAATGCTTCAATTGGTTATGTTTTAGTAAATATGATACCTTATTATTTATTATTTAATATATTAAGTTTTAAGTATAAAAAGAATAATAATATAGGATATAGTATAGTTTCATATACTTTATATGAGTTATTTACAAGTATATTAATGAGAAGATTTTTGTGAGGTTAATATGAAGAAAGATATTAAATATTTATTAAAATTATTATTATGTTTTATATTATTTTTTAACTTAAGTTATTTAGTAGCAATATTATTTAATTTAGTAGGAATCAATTATAATACCTTTAATTATAAAGATTATACTTACTTTGATGTATTAATAGAACTAATATTATTTGTAGTAGTGATGCTTCTATACAATAAAGAATTTAAAAAAGATTATAAAATATTTAAGTTGAATTTCAAAGATAATATTAAAAAAATAATAAGTTATTTTGCTTTATTTATGGCACTTAAAATAGGAACCGCTTTAGTTTCATCAATTCTTTCCTTTGCTTTAAACTTCCCATTAGGCGAAAGTGAAAATCAAGAAGCTATAATGAAACTTGTTAGTGCTGAACCTCTATTAATGATAATTAATACATGTATATTAGCCCCATTTGTTGAAGAAGGAATTTTTAGATTATCAATTAGAAAAGTATTTAATAATAAATATTTATTTATTCTAGTAAGTGGTTTATTCTTCGGATTTATGCATATATTTCCAACCGATTTACCAACATCCCTAGCACTTATTTATTCAATTACATATGTTACAATGGGATTTTATCTAGCATATATTTATACAGAAACAGAAAATATTTGGTTTGTAATATTTATTCATGCTTTAAATAATTTATTTAGTATGATAATAAGCATTGCACTCTTATAAAAGAAAATATATAATATTTAGAAACTGGAGTTAATTATGAAAGAAACATTAAAAGATTTATTTGGTTTTATGTATTCACTTAGTATGGGAGATTATTTCTTCTTTATAGGTACATTTTTATTAATCGTTTTATTTATCTATATTATTTATTTACTTAAAACAGAACCAGAGGAATTACCTAAGAAAAAAGAAGATAAATTTGATATAAATAATGTTACTAAGAATTTGGAAGAAAATTATAAACCAGCACCACCTAATATTAAATTAACAAGTTATGAAGAAGAACAAGAAAATAACGCAATTATAAGTTATGATGAACTTGTTAAAACAAGAGAAATGAATGTAGTTACTTATGATGATAATTTTTCTAATACGGAACCTGATTTAGATATAAAAAAAATTGATTTAGAAGGTACTGGTAAAATAAAAATAATTGATCCAAAGATTGAAGTAAAATTAATCGAATATGAAAAAGAAGAAGAATTTTTAAAAGTATTAAAAGATTTACAAAGCAAACTAAGTTAGGTTGCTTTTTTAGTAATTATGATAAAATAGTTGCAATTTGAAAGAAGAGATAAATATATGTTAAATAATGATTATAGTCAATTTTTGTATGCTAAAAAAATATATAAACAAAGAAAATATGATGATGCACTTGTTATATTTGAAAAATTACGAAGTTTGTATCCTGCAAATTCATCAGTAAAATTTGAATATGCAAGAACTCTTATTAAAACAGGAACTCATATATCTTATGGAGAAAGTATCTTATATAATTTTATTAACAATTATGGTGGAATAAAATTTGAAACTGGTTCATTAGAACTTGCAAGATTAGAAATTGAAAGATGCAATTTTGATAAGGCTGAAAAATATTTAACACCACTATTAAAACGTCAAAATAAAGATAAAGCAATGTTTGAACTTGCTAAAATTAATGAATTAAAAGGAAACTATAAAATGGCAATAGAGTATCTAAAACAACTTGTTTCTTTAAATTATGATTTAAGTATAACATATTTATATTTAATTAATATTAATTATAAAATTGGCGCATATAAAGAAGCCTTTGCATATTTAAATCTTGCTTTAGAAAATAATATATCATTAAGAATAAGTCTTAAAGAAGTTAAGAAATTAAGTTTGTTGTTACAATATAAATTAGGTTTAATTAGTGAAGAAGAGATATTAAAATATAAACATTATTATTCTTTAAGTCAAATTGTAAATTATAGTAGAGAAGAAGCTATTAAACATATAAGTCATCATCAAAATTTTTGTAGTTTTGATATAAATGATATTTATCAAGAAATAAATAGAATACCTTTTTTAAAAGAATTAGATGTTGCTAAACTGTATGAAATTTGTTGTGAAAAAATTAAAGAAGAACATGTATATAATTTTGATACTGCTGATGAATATATTATTAGACTTGATAAACCTATTGCAAGAGGTAATTTTGAATATATTTATACAGTTAGTGTTATTGCAATATCTAATACAAAAAATATATTAACTATTTATCCTAATGCAAGGGCTGAAAAATTATTATTACGTAAAGAATCTGGTAAGAAAAAAATTAAGAAGTAAAAGGCACGCAAAAAGGAATCAAAGTTTAGTTGCTTTTTTTGATTCATTTAGATATTATTAAGTTACATTAGAAAATAATGGTGGCAATAACCCATTGTGTACCTAAAAAATAATATATTAAAATAATACCAAAAAAGCGTTTGCTTTTTTACAGCTTTTATGTTAGAGTAAATGCTGTTAAGAAATTTATTAATTTTTTCTTAGAATTGAGGAATAATATGAAAAAATATATATTACAAGATAAATATGAAGAAGCAAAAGAAAAAGAAAAGACATTAGATAATAAAATAATAAATTGTGAAAACGAATTAAAAAGATTAAAAATGAAAAATAAATCTTTTAGAGTTAAAGTTAATATAATTATTGCATCAGTTATTTTATTAATGTCTTCTACAAGCAATTTATTTCGTTTAATATCAAATATGAAAATACTAAGTTCATTATTTATTTCTGGAATATTTTTATTATCTTATAAAGTAGCTGATTTATCTTATAAATTTGGTTTAAGTAAAAAATATAATGTAGATTTATCTAAAGATATGCTAGAAAGTGAAAGACTAAATAAAGAAATAAAATGTCGTATTAAACTAGAACAGGCAAGATCTAAAAAAGATATAGCATCAAATACTTCAAATTTTTTAGCAAATAAGATTAAACAATGTTATAATGGAATACCACTATTTAGTAAATATCGTTATATTAATCAAGAAGAATTAAAAAATAAAATCGAAGACTCTAATAATAAAATTACTAAAAAACATTTAGAATTAAATAAAGAAATAGAAATAGTTTTATTAAATATAATGGCTAAAAAATATTGTTTAATGAATGTGTTTTTTAAAACTATATTAAATATTATTTTAGGAGAAATGTTCCTTTTAACGTTACCTATTTTTATGAATTTTACAATTTTGTCAATATTCCAGTTATTATTATCTTTTACATTAATATATGAAATTGTTTGTAATAGTATTAAAGATTTTAAAAATAATAGAAATGTTTTTAGCAAATATAATATTGATTTAATTTCTTTTAATATGTTTAAAAATATGGATAAATATAATATAAATATATTGACTAAAAATAATAAATTAAGTAGTGATATAATAGATAACATAGAGGTATCAATTGTTTACGAATCTATAAAAGAAGATCTTCAACTATCTAAAACATATGATAAAAATAATATAAAATTATGTGAATTTAATAATGCTACAAATAAACAAGAAATAAATGAAGTAAAAAAAGATGAAACAATAGAAGGAAAAAAATTAATAAAGAGGAAATAAGGAGTAAAATGAAAATATATATAGAAACATTAGGTTGTAAAGTAAATACTTATGAATCCGAAATAATTAAAGAAGAATTTTTAAAAAATGGGTATCAAGAAGCATTAGATATAACAGATGCAAATGTTATAGTGGTAAATACTTGTTCGGTAACTAATCAAAGTGATGCTAAAAGTAGAAAAGTTATTCGTAATGCGAGAAAAAATAATAAAAATGCTATATTGGTTGTTTGCGGTTGTTCTAGTCAGAATCATCAAGACGAATTAAAAGAAATAGGGGCTGATATTTTAATTGGAAATAAAGATAAATCTAAAATTTATGATTATGTTAAAAATTATGATAATAAACAGATTATTAAATATTACGATATAATTAAAACTAATTTTGAAAAGATGAGTTTAGATAATTATAGTGAGAGAACAAGAGCGTTTGTTAAAATTCAAGATGGATGTAATAATTATTGTTCATATTGCATTATTCCATACTTAAGAGGAACAATTAGAAATAAAGAACTAAAAGATGCAATAAATGAAATAAATACTTTAGTTAATAATGGCTTTAAAGAAATAGTTTTAACAGGTATTCATACAGGAAGTTATCCGAATTTAGTTAAATTAATTCATGAAATAAGTAAAAATAATAAGTTGGAAAGAATTAGAATTAGTAGTATAGAAGCTACTGAAATAGATGATGAATTCTTAGAAGAACTTAAAAATAATAAAAAGATTTGTAGTCATATGCACATACCTGTGCAAGCTGCTTGTGATAATACATTAAAACAAATGAATCGCAAATACGATATGAATAAGTTTATTAGTATTATTGATAAAATAAGAGAAGTAAGACCTTATATTAATATTACTACTGATTTAATAGTTGGTTTTCCTTCCGAAACTGAAGAAGACTTTCTAGAAAGTTATAATAATGCTAAAAAAATTAAATTTGGTAAAATTCATGTATTTCCTTATTCTAAAAGAGATGGTACTGTTGCTGCTAAAATGAATAGTGTTTTAAGTGATATTGAGAAAAAAGAACGTACTCATAAAATGATTGAGTTATCTAATGAATTAGAAAATGAATATTATAATAAATTTTTAGGAAAAATATTAAATGTTCTAATAGAAGAAGTATTTGATAATTATAGTATAGGACATACAGATAATTATATTAAAGTAATAATTAATTCTAAGTTAGAACACAATAAGGATTATAATGTTAAAATTACAAATGTAAAAGATATTACTGTCTATGGAGAAATAGTAAAATAGTGTAACAAAAGATATGCCTAAAAAATATACTATAATATGATGAGAGTTATAAATATAAAAGATTATAATAATGAAGGAGTGTTTATTAATTTAGATATATCATTTAAACCATATGAAAATTTGCTTAATAATCACTATAAATATTTAAGTAAAGATAAAGAATATTATTTTTATTGCAAAGGTGGAGTTAAATCTAAAAAAGTTGCTAGTATTCTTTCAGCATATGGTTATAATACAGTTTTAGTTTTGAAATAAAAGAATCGATTATGATTCTTTTTGTATATGAATATTATTAGGAGTATAGAATGAGAAAAATAAGATATAAATAAATTGTTAATTGTATTTTAATCTCTAAGTTGGTAAAATTATAATAGGTGAAGATGTAATGTTATATGAATGTGATAAATGTGGTTTCAAACATGAAGGAATACTTCCGGATGGTTATCATTGTCCTTTATGTTTATCAGGTTATGATCATTTAATTCCTATTAAATTTGAAAATAAAGTTTATAAAAGAGTTACAATATCAAATGAAAATGTTGGAATTAGAAGAGTAGATGAAAAATGTCTTAATTGTGGTGTATGTTTAAGGACCTGTGAAAAAGTAACAAATGGTTTAATTAATAAAGAAATTAATGAAATAAAAAATATATGTTTAGAATGTGGTAATTGTATACTTACTTGTCCAACTTCAGCGTTAACACCAAAATATGATTATCAAGAGGTTAAAAATTATATAAATGATTCAAATTACACTGTTATAGCGTTAACTAGCCCTGCAACGAGAGTAAGTATAGGAGATGCTTTTTCTAAAGAACCAGGAGAATTTTTAGAAGGAAAAATGGTTTCTGCTTTAAAGGAACTTGGCTTTGATTATGTTTTTGATGTGACATTTGGTGCTGATATAACTTCAGTAGAAGAAGCTCATGAATTAATGATTAGATTAGAAAATAATAGATTACCAATGTATTCTAGTTGCTGCCCTAGTTGGGTAAAATATTGCGAAATAGTTCATCCTGAACTTGTAAGTAATTTATCTACTTGTAAAAGTCCAATTGGTATGGCTAGTACAGTTATTAAAAAATTATTTGCTCCTAGTGAGTATGATAGTGACAAAAAAATTATAATAGTTGCAGCTACTCCATGTACAAGTAAAAAAAGAGAAATATTAAATACTGATACTGACTTTGTAATTACAACCAGTGAACTTGCTTTAATGATAAGAGAAAATGGAATTGATTTTAATAATTTAAAAGATTTAGAATTTGATAAAGTTAAAGGATCTTTTTCCGGAACGATGTATGGTGCTGGAGGAGGAGTTACTAAATCAGTTATTAAGTGCCTATATTATGAATTAACTAATAAAGATCTAAAAGAATCTGATTATTCTATTGAAGAAAAAGAATACTATAAAATATTAAAATTAAAAATTAATTCTAGAATGATAAGATGTATCATACTAAGCACTATGTCTAACTTTGAAAAGTTATTACAAGATAATATTCAATATGATTTTGTTGAAGTAATGAATTGTGAGGGAGGATGTATATCAGGTGGAGGACAAATTTTAATGCCTATTAAAGACCGTGAATTAATTAAACAAAAAAGAGCTGAAAGCTTAAATAAAAAACATAACGAAATAGAAAAATATCCTTATAAAAATGATTTAATTGATGATTTATATAATACATATTTAAATAAACCAGGAAGCATAGAAGCTAATAAATATTTACATACTAAACATAAAAAATTATCATCCATAATAAAAGAAGAAATTTAACGTTTCTTCTTTTCTATTTTCTTAAAAATATTTTTAATTTTGCTTTTAAGTTCCTTAGTATCTTGATAATAATCATAAGTTTCACTGTTATGAAAATCAATAATATCGTTTGCTTCCTTTTGTAAAGTATTAATATAATTAAAATCAATTGGAGTAGGTGTACTTAGTTTGTCAAGTAGTTTTTCAACTTGCTTCTCATTTAGGCCTATATAAGCATAATATTGAAAAATAGGAACCCTTGACTTGTTCATTTCTAAATTATATACACACTCTAAATGATTATAATTACTAAAAGTAAAAATCATATTATTATAAATATCAATTCCAAAATAAGAACTATTATATTTAATTAGCGTAATTAAGTGATTAGGTTTAATAGAATCGCTATTTAAGGAAATTAATAAAGTTTCTGACTTTAATCCTAATTTTTTAAATACATCATTAGCAAAACTATTCACATTACGACAGACACCTTGCCCTAATGCTACATTTACCCCAAAATAATAATGTAAATCAACAAAATTAATGACATTAAATTCTTCCATATATTCACTTGTTATTCCTAATTCAATTAAATTAGATAATAATAAAGGGTATAAAAATAAGTTTTCATTTTTATTTAATATTTTTAATAAACCGGCAGTTTTAATAACAAACTCCTCATATAATTTATAAAGTTCTAAATACTTGTTTTTTTCCTTATTTTCATTATCTTTATGATATAAATATGCTAACTTCATTTGCTTTATTAATTCTTCATTTTTATCTTTGCCATAAAAATATTTATCATCAAAATATGTATTAACAAATTCATCGCTCATAAAATTCCACCCATAAAGATAATATCATATAAATTAAATATAATTCAACTGTCAACCAAAAATAGTTGACACCATATAAAATTAATGTTATTATAACTTTAGTAAAGAAAAGGAGGCATATAATATGGCTGTTAAATTAAGATTAAAAAGAATGGGAGCTAAACAAAGACCTTTCTATCGTATTGTAGCTGCTGATTCAAGAAGTCCAAGAGATGGAAAATTCATTGAAGTAGTTGGAACATATCAACCAATTTATAAAGAAAATAACTTTAATGTTGATGAAGAAAAAGCTCTTAAATGGTTAAATAATGGTGCTGAACCAACTGACACTGTAAAAAATATTTTAGTTAAATCAGGTGTTTGGGCTAAATACAAAAGTGAGAAGTAGTTATGCATCAAGATTTAATTAATTTTACTAGTAGTTTAGTAAAAAAATTAGTTAAAGAACCAGATATGGTAAGTGTTCAAGAATTTCTAGGTGATGATGAATCAATACTGTTAGAAATAATTGTTCATGAAAGTGATATGGGAGCAATAATTGGTAAGGGTGGTAAAATGGCATCTTCAATTAGAACTCTAATAAGTGCTTATGGCTATATTCATTCTTTAAATAGAATAAAAATAAATATCGATTCATTTTAGTCGATATTTATTTTTTGGCTCTTTTTATAAATAAAATTACTAATCCAGTTAAAATACTTGCACTAGATATAATTATGCCTTCCACAAGTCCTGGAGTAGAGTATTTAAATTCAATTAAATGTTCTCCTTCAGTTAAATCTAGTCCAATAACTGCATCATATATGCTTGTAGGAGTAGTTAAAGTTCCATCAACATAAACTTTCCATCCTTGATCATTTGCTATTGAAGTATAAAGTAAAGTATCATCCTTAACATTAACTTTAGCAGTAAAATGATGATCATCATAATAATTATTTACTACCATCTTATTGTTATTAATATTTTTAACAAATTCTTTATATATATCATAATTTATAGAATATAAATGAATATTATAATCATAACTTTTTTTATTAACTGTTATTTTAAATTTTATTTTATCTGCCTTATGTAATAATAAAAATCCTCTATTATCAATACTAGTTTCTTCATCATTAAGATAAAAATTATATTCATTCTTTGAATAGTTATCATTATTTACAAAGACAAATTCTTCTTCTTTAGCAGTGTATTCATAAATAACATAATTATCATTACCATTAAAAATACAATAATTAGGTTCTTTAGTACAACTTATTGTCTTATTACTAGCATCAATTTCTTTAATTATATTTTTATCATTATTATTTATAGTCTTAACTAAATTATTCATATTAGATACAAAAGAATCATTATAATCAAGTTCTAAAATTTTATTAGTAGTTAAGAATCCAAAAGAAGTTGCATCTTCATTTAAATAAACATTATCCTTATATTCTTTATAATAATCTACATCTTGATTACTAATTATATATTTAATACCTAATATACTATTAACAATTGGATCATTATAATAATATTTACCACTACAATTATCACTAACAGTTATACCTAATATATTTTTAGCATATTTAAATACATTACTGTTTCGCACTGATGAAAAATAACTAACTTCATTGTATTCATGTAATAACCCATTATTTAATATTGTTCGGTCATAAAAACCAATTCTATATAGATCATTATCATCTATCTTACTTATACTTTCATTACTAAAATTATAAGTATTAATAAATTTAGAGTAAGTATTCTCATTACCATTATTTTTAAAAGTTAAAAATGCATTAAAACTAAGTTCAATAATAACAACATAAACTATATATTTTTTAAAATCTTTATGATTTAACATAAATATATAATAAAACATAAATACGAAAGAGATACCTAAGTATATTAATTTAGCCATTAAATTTTGTCTTTCATCAATATCTAAATTGCCACTAGTTACAAATCCGATAAGAATTATAACAACAAATAAAGTATAAAACCCTAAATTAAATTTCCAATTATTTTTATCATATCTAATAAAATTTCTAAAACCTAAATAAATTAAAAAGAAAGAAAATATAAATGAATATCTAACAGGGTAGAATATTGGCATAGACATCATATGCCAAAAATAATCTAATAAATTAAAACTAACTGATAGTAAGAAAAATAAACAAACACCAAGTGATGCTAATCTTTCTTTTAACTTAATTCTTGAATTAAAGAAATATAATAATGAATTAATATAAATAAACATACTAACATAAACATTTGGCGTACCATATTCTAAATCTCCATTAGAAAAAGAAGCAAAAGTAAGTTTATAAAAAGTACTTATTCCATCTAAATCAAATTTAAAATAATCTTTAGCAAATTCACTGATTAACTCAGCCTTACCATTTAAAAGTTCTAACACTACTGGAATAAGTGCAAACGCACTAATTAGTCCTGATAAAATAGAATAAAATAAATATTTAAATATTCTAGATTTATTAAATCCTTTAATAATACTTTTATAAATAAAATAAATTACACTAAATATACATATCATATATCCAATATAGAAATTAAAAATAATTGTGCAGGATAAACTAATAACATAAAGTAAATAACTATCCTCTTTAAAAATCTTTTCAATTCCCATCATAACTATTGGAAGCAGGATAACACTATCAAACCACATATAATTAAAATAATATAATAAGTTATAGGTAGATAAAGCATAACAAATACTAAATAAATAATTAATTTTTCTTTTTCTAACATAGCTTAAATAAATAACCATGGTTAAACTACAAAGCATTATTTTAAATATAATAATAAAGTTATAGAACTGCATTACATTAGAAAATAGTAAACCAAATATATTTGTTATATTAAAAGTATAATAAACTAAAGATGCATAAGTATTAAATCCAAGTAATCCTTTAAAAGTATAAAATAAATTTTCTTTTCCTTTTATTATATTTAAAAAATTATTAAGAATCCCGGGATACTGACTATATCCATCTCCCATAGCAACAATCTTATCTCCAAAAGGATAAATATGATTAAAAATATAGACTATAAGCATAATAATTATTGGTAATATAATTGCTAGAATATAATTTTTGTTCTTTTTTATAAAATTTTTCATATGATCACCATAACTAATTTTATCATATTATTAATTATTGACAAATATCTTACACTAAAAATTTGTTTTTTTTTAAGGAGTTTGTTATACTCTATTTGTTAAGGGTGTGATTATGATGGCTCACAAATACGATGAACATTCAATTAAAATATTAGAAGGATTAGAAGCAGTTAGAAAAAGACCAGGTATGTATATAGGATCTACTGATAAAAGAGGTCTTCATCATTTGGTATGGGAAATAGTAGATAACTCAATAGACGAAATCATTAATGGTTATGGTAACAAAATAAGTATTAAGATCAATAAAGATAATTCTATAACTATTGCTGATAATGGTAGAGGTGTACCAACTGGTATGCATTCAAGTGGAAAATCAACTCCTGAAGTTATTTATACTATTTTACATGCTGGAGGTAAGTTTGAAACTGATGGATATAAAGTATCTGGTGGTTTACATGGTGTAGGTGCATCTGTTGTTAATGCTTTGTCTGACTATATGGAAGTAACTATTTTAAGAGATGGTGAAATAAATCAAATTAAATTTAAAAATGGTGGTGAAGTAGCAAGCCCCTTAAAGAAGATTGGTACAACAAAAGCAACTGGAACAATCGTAACCTTTAAACCAATGGAAAGTATTTTTAAAAATTTAACATTTAGCTATACAACTATTTGTGAGAGAATGCAAGAAAGTGCCTTCTTACTTAAAGAACTAACTATTGATATTGAAGATATTCCTGATGATAAAAGAGTAACATACCACTATGATAATGGACTAATTTCATTTGTTGACTATATTAATGAAGATAAAGAAGTATTACATAAAGTTATTCCTATTCATGGAGTTAAAAACACTATTGAAGTAGACATCGCTATGCAATATACTGATTCTTATAATGAAAATATTATCTCATTTGTTAATAATGTTAAAACAAGTGATGGTGGAACTCACGAAGTAGGTTTTAAAACTGGTATTACCAAAGCATTTAATGATTATGCTAAATCAAATGGTATTTTAAAAGCTAAATCTGCTAACTTTGAAGGAAGCGATGTTAGAGAAGGATTAACTGCCGTCATCAATTTAAAAATACCAGAAAATCTTCTTCAATTTGAAGGTCAAACAAAAGGTAAACTAGGAACTCCTGAGGCAAGACCAGTAGTTGAATCAATTGTTTATGAAAGTATTAAATATTATTTAGAAGAAAACAAAGAAAATGCCCTAAAAATAATTGAAAAAATGAGTAAAAGTAAAGTTGCTAGAGAAGCAGCACGTAAAGCGAGAGAAGAAGCTAGAAATGGTAAAACTAAAAAGAGCGAGGCTCAAAGATTATCAGGAAAACTTACTCCTGCTCAAACAAGAAATCCTAAGAAAAATGAATTGTTTATTGTAGAGGGAAATTCAGCCGGTGGTACTGCTAAAAAAAGTAGAGATCGTAAATTTCAAGCAATATTACCTTTAAGAGGAAAAATTCTTAATACGGAAAAAACAAGTGGTCCGGAAATATTTAAAAATGAAGAAATAAGTACTATGATAAACTGTATTGGTGCTGGTTACGGACATGATTTTGATGTTAAAGATATTAATTATGATAAAGTAATAATTATGACTGATGCCGATGATGATGGTGCTCATATTCAGTGTTTGCTTTTAACTTTCTTTTATAGATTCATGAAACCACTTATTGAGGAAGGACATTTATATATTGCAATGCCTCCTCTATATAAAGTAGATTATGGCAAAAATCATGTCTATTGTTGGACAAATGAAGAATTAAAAGAAGCAACAAAAGGAAAACAAAATTATAAAGTTCAAAGATATAAAGGTTTAGGTGAAATGAACCCTGAACCACTTTGGACAACTACAATGGATCCTGAAAACAGAAACTTAATTAAAGTTAATATAACTGATGCTTTGCTTGCGGAAAAGAGAGTGTCTGTTTTAATGGGAGATGTTGTTGAACCAAGAAAAGATTGGATTAACGAAAATGTTGAGTTTTCTCTTGAAGATGATTACATAATCGAGACTAAAAGATAAATATATAAATATATAAATAATTTTAGAACCAATGAAATTTATAGCAAATGTAAATCAAATGTAAATTGACGCGGGG
>DJSP01000024.1 GCA_002438065.1 Caryophanales bacterium UBA6331
AAATACAACAAGTGGACTTGCCATGCCATATAAAGTAGGAATAAAATATATAAATGGTTTTAGTGATGGACAAATGCATTATTATATTAAAAGAATGAGTGCAAACTCAAATGTAACAAGCACATTAATAGGAACTGAAAATCAAACGATACCAGGAAATGCAACTGAGACAGGATATACCAGTGGAATATTTATAAAAAATCAAAGTGAAAGTTATCTAGAATTAGCAACAGGAGAGTTTAAAGCGAACACAAGTAATCAAACTATCACATTTAATTTAAAGATTCAATTTCCTGATACCGGCGAAAATCAAGATAGTGAAAAAGGAGCAAGCTTTACAGGAGAGATTGTAGTAAACTATGAAAATGAAACAGGAGTAGATTATATAACAAAATTATATAATGGAGATAAAGAAAGCAATGGTTTATTAGCAGATGATACTAAAGATACCAATATAAGATATAGTGGAGCAACACCTAATAATTATGTTGAGTTTGGAAATGCCGGAGAGTTATGGAGAATAGTTGGAATCTTTAACGTTACTGATTCAGATGGAGTAACAAGTAAAAAACTAAAATTAGTAAGAGATTCATCATTAGGCTCATATTCATGGGATGCTAAGTTAAATGGAAGTCTATATTTGGGAATCAACGATTGGACAGACGCAGACTTAATGAAGGAATTAAACGGAGATTATTTAGATACAACCTTAACGTCAAACAAGTCTAACTGGTATAATTCATACTGGGATTCTAGCACACAAAAATCAGTATTAAGACAAACAGGAATATTTTATTACAGCTCTGTAATAAAGCAAAAATATCAATCAATGATAAGCGAAAGTATTTGGAATATTGGTGGAAATGGATATACAAGTTCTACATTAAACTTACAAACTCAGTATAATCGTGAGAGAGATAAAATAACATATCAAAATAGTCGCCCTACTACATGGGTAGGTAAAGTTGGCTTAATATATGCAAGCGACTATGGTTATGCATCAACAGATACATCATGTAGAAGTAATATGAGTTCTCAAACTAATAGTGTTTATAATTGTAAAAATAATAATTGGTTAGCCAAGAACACATGGTATTGGACATTGTCGCCTTACTCTGGTTACTCGGCTGACGTGTTCCGTGTGAATAAGGATGGTGGTATCGTTAATTACAGTGCGTATAGTCCCGTCGGTGCTTATCCATCAGTTTATTTAAAATCTGATATTAAGATAACTAGTGGAACAGGCGAAAAAACAAAACCATATGTATTAAAATAAGACTATTTGTTTATAAACAAAATTATCTTAAATAAACAAGTAGTTTTTTTCTATACTTTATTATAAAATGAACATGTAGTAGGGATGTGTAATTATGCCAGAGTTACCAGAAGTTAGAACAGTAGCTAAAGTATTAAAAGAAAAGATAATTGGAAAGAAAATAACTAATTATCAAATTAGATATCAAAATATTATAGAAGAAGGTAGTTTAAGTTTTGATAATTTAATTAATAAAACAATATTAGATATAACAACTTATGGAAAATATTTAATATTTAAAATAGATAATCTTTATTTAGTGTCCCATCTTAGAATGGAAGGAAAATACTATATTAAAAATATTAATGATGAAATAAGTAAACATGAACATATTATATTTATTTTAGATAATAATATTTCTTTAAGATATCATGACACTAGAAAGTTTGGTCGGATGTTTTTAACTGATGACTTATCTAAATGTAAGGGATTAAATAAATTAGGACTAGAACCATTTGATAAAAATATTAATAGTGATTATTTATTAACTAAATTTAATAAAAGTAATTTACCAATAAAAGAACTATTGTTAGATCAAAGCATTATTGCTGGGCTTGGAAATATTTATGCTAATGAGGTATTATTTTTAAGTAAAATAAATCCATTTAAAAAAGGAAAAGATATTACTAAAAATGAATGTGATAATATAATTTCTTCATCTAAAGAAATATTAACAAATGCGATTATTGATGGTGGAACAACTATTAAAAGTTATACTTCAAGTTTAGGAGTAACAGGACATTATCAAGATAAATTGTATGTTCATAAAAGAGATAATATGAATTGTAAAATATGTAATAGTTTAATACTAAAAGATCGAATTGGTGGAAGAAGTACTTATTACTGTCCTAATTGTCAAAAATAGAGATACATATGAAACGTATGTATTTTTCTTTTTAAATGATCATAAAATCTAATATATGAAAAGAATAATAATAATTTTAATATTAATAATTTTTCCTTTAAAAGTAGGTGCTATAAGTGCATCTTCTTATATAGTTATGGATACTGATAATAATAGGGTATTAGAAGGTAATAATATCAATAAAGAATCTTTAATTGCATCAATAACTAAAATATTAACTAGCATGGTTGTAATAAATAATATTAATTTAGATAAAAAAATAACTGTAAGTGATAGTGTCCTTAAATCCTACGGAAGTGGAATATATGTATCTGTTGGAGAAGAAATAACAATTAGAGAACTTCTTTATGGGTTAATGCTAAGAAGTGGGAACGATGCCGCTATTGAACTTGCTTATCAAGTAGCATCTTCAACCGAAAGTTTTGCTTATTTAATGAATTTACTTGCTAAAAATATTGGCATGAAACACAGTAATTTTGTTAACAGCAGTGGTTTAGAAGAAAAAGATAGTGCTAATACCTCAACCGTATATGATATGGCTTTATTATCTAGTTACGCTATTAAAAATCCAGAATATCAAAAAATAGTAAGTACTAAAGACATCACAGTTAAAACTAATTTAAAATCATATATATGGCATAATAAGAACAAATTACTAACAAGTTATAAATATTGTACAGGCGGTAAAACGGGATATACTAAAAAGGCTAAAAGAACTTTAGTAACCAATGCTTCTAAAAATAATGTTAATTTAACAGTAGTAACATTTAATGATGGAAATGACTTTAATGATCATAAAGATTTATATGAAAAATATTTTAATATATTAAAAAATTATAAGATAGTATCTAAAGGCCGAATAAAAACTGATTATGACAACACTTTTATTGATAGAGATTATTATATGTCATTAACTAAAGATGAATATAACAAGATTAATACTACTATAAATTATTACGATAATAACGCTACAAATATCGTTGGATCTTTAACAGTTAGTTTAAATGGTAAAGAATACTTTAAGGAAAACATTTATATTAAAGAGCCTAAAAAAGAAAAAGAATTAAAGTGGTATCAAAAACTATTAAAAAAGTTATTTAAAAAGGAATATTATGATTAATATAATATGGGGAATATTTATAATTGTTGGAATTACTTATGGATTAATAAGTGGAAATATAAGTGTTATAAATGATGAAATAATTTCTGTAGGTAATACTTGTTTAGATTTAATATTAAATATCATGCCTTTACTTGTAATTTGGAAGGGACTTATGGCTATTGCTGAAAAGTCAGGTTTAATTACTAAAATCGCTAAATTATTAAGTCCTATTTTATCTAAAATATTTCCTAAAATTCCACCATCACATCCAGCACTTGGATATATTGCTTCGAATATTGCTATTAATATGGCTGGACTAGGATCAGCAGCAACACCTTTTGGTTTAAAGGCAATGGAAGAACTTCAAAAATTAAATAATGATAAAAAAACTGCATCTACTTCAATGATAACCTTTTTAGTTTTAAATACGAGTGGGGTAACAATTGTTCCAACTACTATACTAGCCATACGAAAAGCAGCATGTTCAAGTGATCCAACTAAAGTTTTACCTCTATGTATAATGGCAACAACCGCATCAACTATTGGTGGTTTAACTTTAGATTATTTTATAAGGAGAAAAAATGGGAACAAGTAGCATAATTATTTTACCTTTAATAGTGGTATTTATAATAATTTATGGTTTTATTAAAAAAGTTGATATTTATGATGAATTTTTAAATGGTGCTTTAGATGGACTTAAAACTACTCTTAAAATAATTCCCAATTTAGTTGCTATGATATTTGCTATTAACATTTTAATTAAAAGTAATATTATAACCGATTCATTCTTCTTTTTAGATAATGTTTTAAAAAAATATAGTTTATCAAGTGAAATAATTCCCATGTGTTTTTTAAGAAGTATATCTGGTAATTCAACTTTAGCAATAATGGTTAATATCTTTAACGAATTTGGACCAGACTCAGTTATGGGAACTTTAGCGAGTGTAATTCAAGGATCAAGCGATACAACTTTATATGTAATTGCCCTTTATTTTGGAAGTATTAAAATTGTTAAAAATAGATATGCTCTTCCAGTGGGGTTATTTGCTGATTTTATTGGAATACTTGCATCATTTATTTTAGTATATTTATTCTATTAGTTCAAAATTAAAAATGTAAATATATAAAGACTAATTTACAATTTTTTTAGTTTATTTATTATAATGATTTTGCTAAAATAAATGAGTAAGGAGTGATCTAAGTGGAAAGATTACAAAAAATAATTGCTGAATCAGGTTTTACTTCAAGAAGAAAAGCCGAAGAATTAATAAAAGAAGGAAAAGTATATGTAAATGGGGTTAAAGTTACTGAATTAGGTACAAAAGCTAGTTTTGGAGATTTAATTACAGTTAATGGAGTAACAATAAATAAAGCTGATTATGTTTATTTTTTATTAAACAAACCAAGAGGAGTTATCTCATCAGCATTAGATGATAAAAAAAGAAAAACAGTTGTTGATTTAATCGATACTGATAAAAGAATTTATCCTATTGGAAGACTAGATTATGATACTACTGGTTTATTATTACTTACTAATGATGGAGAACTAACAAATATTTTAACCCATCCTAAAAATAAAGTTCCTAAAAAATATGTTGCAAAATTAAATAAGTTTATGGATATTGCTGATTTAAAAAAATTAGAAAAAGGAATCGATGTTGAAGGTCGAAAATGCATTCCAACAAGGGTTAAATTAAAGAAAAATGATGCGGTTAAAAATTACGCTATTGTTGAAATAACAATTATTGAAGGCAGAAATCATATCGTTAAGAAAGTATTTGAAAACTTAGGATATTTAGTTGATAAATTAACAAGAGTAGAATATGCATTTTTAAATGTTGATAAATTAAAAAGCGGTGAATATCGTAGTTTAACTATAAAGGAAGTAAAAAAACTTTATGAATATAAAAATTGAAAAGTATGATAATCAAGGTAGAGGAATTGGTTATTTAAATAAAAAAATAGTCTTTGTTCCTAACACGGTTATTGGGGAAACAGTCGAAATTGAAATAGTAGAAGAAAAAGATAAATATATGATTGGTAAGGTAATAAATGTAATTAATCCTTCAACTATAAGAATTAAAAGCAAGTGTCCTTATTATGATAAGTGTGGTGGATGTGAATTTTTACATCTTTCTATGGATGAAGAACTAAGAATTAAAACTAATATCTTAACCGAGTTATTAAAAAGAAATAATATAGAAGTACCTAAAATTAACGTAATTCAAAGTGATAATAAATATAATTATCGTAATAAAGTAACTTTAAAAATAGTTAATAATGAATTTGGTTACTATAATTCTGGAAGTCATAATTTTACTAAAATAGATTATTGTTATCTTGCTAAAGACTCTATCAATAACATAATTAAAAATAATAATTTATTTAATATTTTAAGTGGAGAAATAACTATTAGATCTAATTATAATGATGAAATATTAATAAAGATAACTAGTAATGAAAAAGTAGATATTAATATTGAAAAGTTAATTAATGATAATAAAATAGTTGGAATAATTGTTAATGATAAACTTATTTATGGTGAAAACGATTATATTGAAAAAGTAAATAATTATTTATTTAAAGTTAATATTAATTCTTTCTTTCAAGTTAACTTAAATATATTAGAAAAAATAGAGAAAATATTACATACCAAAAAATATCATAATGTAGTTGATTTATATTGTGGAGTAGGTACTCTTGGAATGTTTGTTAATAAAGATAAATTATATGGTATTGAAATAGTTAAAGATGCAGTTATTAATGCCAGTATTAATGCTAAAATTAATAAACAAAATAATATGTATATGTTAGGTGATTCTTCTAAAATATCTAAAATAGATAGTGATATAGATTGTATAATTATTGATCCACCAAGAAGTGGATTAAATAAAGAAACTATGAAAAATATTGTAACTATTAAACCAGAAAATTTAATATATATGTCATGTAATCCTTTAACGTTTGTAAGAGATATGAAAATATTAAATAAGATATATGATGTCGATGAGTTTTATTATTTAGAAATGTTTCCTAGAACAAAACATATGGAAGTACTTTGTACATTGAAGAAAAAATAAAAATAAAGGGTGGTTTTAAAATGCTAACATTGGATGAATACAAGAATTATCTAATTAATTTTAGTAGTTGGAATATAGATAATAATAAAGAAACAATTACTGCAAGAAAAGATTTATTAAATAAATTAAGCGATTATTTATTAGATAATATTTCAAATATTACTTCTTCAACTAAAATAGAAAATTATTTAAAAAATGATTTAGAAACTGGTGATCATAAGACTATTTCTAATTATTTAGATTATTTATGTAATGCTTTTGCATTTTATAGAGTTAGAAGATATGATATTAAAGGAAAAACATATTTAAAATCCCAAGATAAATATTATTTAGTGGATACATCTTTTAGAAGAGCAATATTAGGAAGAAAAGAAGAAGACTATGGTAGAATTTTAGAAAATATTGTTGCCATCGAATTATTAAGGAGAGGCTATGATATTTATGTTGGAAAATTATATGATAAAAAAATAGACTTTATAGCCATGAAAAATGAAGAGCAGATGTATATTCAAGTATGTGATAATATAGAAAATGAAAAAACACTAGATAGAGAATTATCTCCTTTACTTAGTATTAAAGATGGTTATAAAAAAATAATAATTGCACGATTAAATCATGAAGGATTTATAAAGAATGGAATTGAAATAATTGATATTTCTGATTGGTTATTAAACGATAAATAATAATATAATTATAAATTAAGTATCGTACTTACACATAAAAATATAGCGTAAATGTTTTAAAGATTCCTTATTGCATTTTCATAAAAAATAATATATACTATCATTAAGTTTTCAATGAAATTTGAGGAGTATTATATTAAATATTTAAAGAGAGTTAATGGTTGGTGGAAATTAATAATTATTTATGTAAAAAGGTTGCAAATTGAGAAAAATCGCTATTTCAGCGTTAAAGAATTAAAGATAACTAATAGTTATAAATTAAGGTGGTACCACGGTAATTTCGTCCTTAAATTTATAACTATTTTTTTATAAAGGAAAGGAAGATTTAGATGTTAGATACAAAATATAATCATGATTTAGTAGAAGAGGGAAAATACGAAAAATGGCTTAGTAAAAATTATTTTAAATGTGATGAAAATAGTTCTAAGAAGCATTTTAGTATTATATTACCGCCACCTAATGTTACAGGGGTATTACATTTAGGACATGCTTATGATGTAACGTTACAAGATATAATTATTCGTTATAAAAAGATGGAAGGTTATGATTGTCTATGGCTTCCAGGAATGGATCATGCGGCAATTGCAACTGAGGCAAAGGTTGTTAAAAGATTAAAAGATAACGGTATAAATAAATATGAATATGGAAGAGAAAAGTTTTTAGAAGCTTGCTGGGATTGGACTCATGAACATGGTGATATAATTCGTAAACAATGGGCTATAATGGGATTTGCACTTGATTATTCTAAAGAAAGATTTACCTTAGATGAAGAGATTGCTACTGCAGTTAAAAAGGTATTTGTAGATTATTATAATGAAGGATTAATTTATCGTGGGGAAAAGATTATTAACTGGGATCCGGTTGCTAAGACGGCATTAAGTAATGAAGAAGTAATTTATAGTGAAGAAGAAAGTGCTTTTTATCACTTAAAATATATATTAGAAGATGGTACAAGTTTTTTAGATGTTGCAACAACTAGACCAGAAACTTTATTTGGCGATACGGCTGTTGCAGTTAACCCTGAAGATGAAAGATATAAAGATTTAATAGGTAAAAATGTAATTCTTCCTATTGTTAATAGATTAATACCTATTATTGGAGATGAACATGCTGATATTACTAAAGGAACTGGTTGTGTTAAAATAACACCTGCTCATGATCCAAATGATTTTGAAGTTGGTAATAGACATAATTTAGAGAGAATCGTTATTATGAATGACGATGCAACTATGAATGAAAATTGCCCTAAAAAATATGTTGGATTAAGCAGGGAGGAAGCTAGAAAAGTTGTTTTAGAAGATTTGAAGGAAGCAGGATTATTAATTAAAATTGATCCACTTGTTCATGAAGTTGGTCATAGTGAAAGAACTGGAGTTATGGTTGAACCTATGATTAAAAAGCAATGGTTTGTTAAAATGAGACCTCTTGCTGATCATGTTTTAGAAACTCAGAAGAATAAAGATGAAAAGGTTAATTTTATTCCTTCAAGATATGAAAAAACAATGAATCACTGGATGGAAATAACATATGATTGGTGTATTTCTAGACAATTATGGTGGGGACATCGTATTCCAGCATGGTATAAAGGTGATGAAGTATATGTTGGCATGGAAGCACCTAAAGAAGAAGGTTGGGTACAAGATGAAGATGTACTTGATACTTGGTTTAGTAGTGCACTTTGGCCTTTTGCGACTTTAGGATGGCCAGATAATACTAAGTTATTAGAAACATACTATCCAAATTCATGTTTAGTGACTGGTTATGACATTATCCCATTCTGGGTAAATAGAATGACTTTTCAAGGTGAAAAATTATTAGGTAAAAGACCATTTAAAGATTGCTTAATTCATGGTTTGATTAGAGATAAACAAGGAAGAAAATTTAGTAAATCTTTGGGTAATGGGATTGATCCATTTGATATGGTTAAATTATATGGAGCTGATTCTTTAAGATATTATTTAGCTACTGATGTTGCGCCAGGGACTGATATGAGATTTGATGAAGAAAAAATTAAATCTACTTGGAATTATATTAATAAAATATGGAATGCCTCTAGATTTGTTTTAACTAACATTGAAGGATTAGAAAAAATTACATTAGATAATTTAAAACCAGAAGATAAATGGATATTAACTAAATTTATGAAATGTGTTCATACAACTAAGAAATTTATGGATAAATATGAATTTAATAATGCTGGAGCAACAATTTATGACTTTGTTTGGAGTAGTTTCTGTGATAATTATATCGAAATGGCTAAATATAGTATTGATAGTGAGGTTACAAAATCTGTATTATGTTATGTTTTAACGGGTATTCTTAAATTATTACAACCATTTATGCCTTATGTAACTGATGAAATTTATAATATGCTTCCAATTAAAGATGCTGAAGATATAATGATTAGTGAATATCCTAAATATTCTAAGAAATATATATTTGAAGATGAAGAAAAAGTTGTTGATGATCAAATAACGTTTATTAAAAATTTTAGAAATGTTAAAGCTGAAAATAATATTACTAAAGATATGAAAGTTATGTTTGATACTGAAGATGATAATGATTTAATTGTTAAAATGTTAAAGATTAAAGATAACGTTGTTACTAAGCCTTTAGGTATTAGAGCATATAAAGTGTTCTCATCTAGAGTTAAGGCACAAATTTTCTTTGAAAAGATTTTGACTGATGCTGATATTGCAGCTAAAGAAGCCCAAATTAAGATGTTAACTGAATCAATAAATAGAAGAGAAAAGTTACTTTCTAATGAAAATTATGTTAACAAAGCACCACAAAATATAGTTGCAATGGATAGACAAAAGTTAGAAGAAGAAAAGAAAAAGTTAGAAGAATTAGTGAAATAAAATAATTAAGGCTATTGAAAATTAATCATTAGTCTTTTTTTGTTAATTTATATTTTATTATTAGTTATTAATATTGTATAATTTTGATATGTAATAATATAAAGGAGAGTTTAATGAAAGTATTAATATTATCTTGTAGTACTGGTGGAGGCCATAATTCATGTGCTAGATACATTGAAGAAGAATTAAAAGAAAATAATATTGAATGTGAATTTAAAGATTTTTTTGATATTGTTAATCCGAAAGTGAAAGAGTTATCATCTAAAATTTATTTAGCAACATTAAGACAAAATGGAAAAGTTTTTCAAGGAGCATACTTTTTAGGTGAGAAATATAGTGATTCAGGAATAACTAGTCCTGTTTATTTAGCTAATAAGTTACATGCTAATAGTTTATTAAAATATATTAAAGAAAATAATTTTACATTAGTTATTACAACTCATCTATTTCCATCTTTAACTTTAACAGCTATTAATAAACATAATGAAGAAAAAGTTAAGTTTATTACAATTGCTACTGATTATGAACCATGTCCTTTTATGAATGAAGGTAAACCAGATATGTTGGTTATTCCTAGAGATTTAGAAGATAAATTTATTAAAAAGGGAAATAGTAAAGAGGCCATTAATCCAATAGGTATTCCGGTTTCATCTAGATTTGTTAAAACTGCTAAAGACATAAGAAAAGAATTAAATTTAAGAGGAGATGATAAAATTGTTTTAATTATGCTAGGCAGTATGGGATTTGGTAATATACTTGATTTATTAAATAAGTTAGAAAACGAAGATTATAAGATAATAATAATATGTGGAACAAATACGAAATTACTAGAGGAGATAAAAGAGAAAAATTTTAAAAATGTTATTCCTCTTGGATTTACTAAGAATATAAATGATTTTATTTATACTGCTGATGTTGTAGTATCTAAACCAGGTGGATTATCATCAACTGAAATAGCGGCAATAAGAAAGCCATTAATTCATATGTTTGCTATACCAGGAATTGAAACTTATAATATGAATTATTTTAAAGAACATAATATGAGTATAAATTGTTCTAATATAAATGATGTTAAAGATGCTATTAATAAACTTTTAAATGATGTAGAGTTGCAAAAAGAACTGGTTCAAAATCAAATAAAGTACATAAATAATGAATCAGCTAAAGATTTAGTGAATATAATTAAAGATAAGTTTTAATTGAAAGTTAATAAAATTAAGGAAAGTATAGTGAAAACTATCTTTTTTTATGGTAATATTTAAATAGAAATAAAGAAGAGTGATAATGTGAAAGATTTAAGAGTTATATTTATGGGAAGTCCTTTATTTAGTGTTCCTGTCCTTGAAGAATTAAATAAAAATATAAATGTCGTTGGAGTCGTTACGGCACCTGATGCATATGTGGGAAGAAAAAAAGTCCTTACAATGTGCCCTGTTAAGGAAAAAGCAGTTAGTTTAGGATTAAAAGTTTATAGTCCTATTAAATTAAAAAATGATTTTGAATTTATTAAAGAACTTGATCCGGATATGATTATTACTTGTGCTTATGGGCAAATTTTAAGTGAAGAAATATTAAATATCCCAAAATTAGGATGTTTTAATTTACATGGTAGTTTACTTCCTAAATATCGAGGGGGTGCACCAATTCATTATGCTCTTTTAAATGGAGATGAAAAAACGGGAATAACCTTAATGTACATGGATAAAGGTATGGATTCTGGTGATATGATTGCTAAAGAAGAAATTAAAATAGAAGATAATGATAATATTGAGTCATTAACTAATAAATTAAGTATAATTGCTTCTAATATGATAATTAAATATTTACCTAGTTTGATAGATGGAACTAATAACAGGGAAAAACAAAATAATAGTGAAGTTACTTTCTCACCAATTATTACAAGAGAAGATGAACATTTAGATTTTAATTTAACGGCTAAAGAAATATATAATAGATATCGTATGTTAAGTCCAAATCCATTACCAAATATAAAAATTGATGATATAGAGTATAAAATAGCTGAATGTAAAATAGTCCAAGCAAGTGGTAAAATAAGTACAGTAGTAAGTAAAGATAAAAATTCATTTACAATTATGGCTAAGGATAAAGGAATAATGGTTACTAAAATTAAACCAATAGGTAAGAATATAATGAATGTTAGAGATTTCTTTAATGGATATCATGACGAAATAATAGGTAAAGAGGTTAAGTAATGAGTGATTTAGTTAGTTTGTGGAAAGATCCTAAATATAACACTATAATTAAATTAATTTTATGGTTTATCTTTATAATCTTCGTATTTTGTTTAGCCTTATTTTCTAATCGTAATAGAGCTACAAATAAAAATAATACTCTTATAGAAAATAATAATAAAATATCAAATATTGATGATAAAAATATAAGTATAAAATATCAAATTGATGATTATATAATTGCTGGGACTTATAGTAATAAAGTATTTAAAGGAATAGTTACATATCAAGATGGAACTACATATCAAATAAAATATGAAAATGATAGTCTTGTTAAAGATGATGATAATGGGGATTTTCTAGTTGTCAGTATTGAAACAAGATATTTAAATCCTAATTATATAAGTGACTTGTTTTATAGCAGTAAACCAACTACTTTAGAAGAAAATAAAAGCTATTTATATAATATTGATGGAACAACCTATTACGTATATATTAATGAAGATAATAGTTATAAAATAAGAATTATTAAAAATGATAAAGAGGGAATATTAGAATATCAAAGTTTAGAATAGTTTGGTGAAGTATGGAAAATAAAAATAAATTAATTATTGTTAATTTAATTACACTTAGTAGATTAATTGGAACTATTATGCTTCCTTTATTTGTAAATGTAATACCTACAACAGGAGTGATAATATATTTATTGTTACTTTTATTAACTGATTTTGTTGATGGTATTTTAGCAAGAACATGGAAGGTAAGCACTATATTTGGAGCATTACTTGATGCAATAGCAGATAAAATGTTTGGAATATCTACTATGCTTGTTGTATCAATGAAATATCCTATAATGTTTTTGCCAATATTGACTGAAATAATAATTATGAGTGTAAATATTTGTGGAGCTAACCATGGAAGTGGATTAGAAAGTTCTAACTTGGGTAAATTCAAAACTTGGATATTTGGAATAGGAACTTTTATTTCATTCTTGACTATTTATGCAAATGATTTAATAATATTAGCAAATAGTACCGAGTGGTTAAACAATATTTTCAACTATTTAATTAATAATAGTTCTTTAGTAGTATCTTATATGGCCTTTATTATGATGGGTGCTGATATAATGGTTACATTTGATTATCAAGCTAAAGTAAAAGAAGCTATGAAGAAAGCTAAAAAAGAAGGAATAAAAAGAAAAAATTATAAATTAAAAAAAGGTAATGATTTGAAGTTTGCTTTGTTTAATCATAACTATTATATAGAAACTAAAAAAATGCCTTTATTAATTAGATTAGGTGAGGAGTGTAAAAATGAAAGAAAAAATTAAAGAAAATAAATATTATCAATTAGGATTAACCATATTTATGGTAATTGGTGCTTGCATATTACTTACGTTTATAATATTTAATATAGATAAGATATGGAAATTTCTAGGAACATTAATAGGATTATTTAGCCCATTTATTATTGGATTTGTATTTGCTTATTTATTAAATCCGATAGTTATATTTTTTAAGAAAAATGTTTTTGATAAGTTTGTTAAAGAAGATAAAGTAGCTAATAATTTAAGCTTACTTACTACTTGTGTAATCTTTTTAACACTTGCAATAATATTATTTAATAGTATTATTCCAGCACTACTTAAGAGTATTCAATCTTTAGTTATTAATATTCCGACATATATTAAAGATATAAAAGATTACTTAATTGCTACGACTGATTCTAGTGGACTTGCTGAGGCAATAAACGCAAATTATAGTACTATTAATGAAAGTTTAAATAATATGATTAATAATTTTCTTCCTAAGTTAGAAGATATGATTACGATAGTATCTAATGGATTATTTGGTGCTGTTAAAGTAGTATTTAAAATATTTATGGGATTTGTTATTTCTATCTATTATTTATCTGATAAAGATAACTTTGTTGCTGGTACTAAGAAAATTATTTATAGTATTTTTGGAGTAAAGGTTGCTAATCATATTATGGATAATGCAAGACACACTAATGATATATTTGGAAACTTTATTGTTGGTAAATTACTTGATGGTCTTACAATTGGATCTATTACATGTATTTTTTTAACTATTTTGGGTTTTAGTGATTATGCTTTATTAATTGGAGTTACGGTTGGATTAACAAATATGATTCCTTATTTTGGACCTTATATTGGAACTATTCCAAGTGCTTTATTAATTCTTATGGATGAAGTACATGGTGGTAGTAAGATGTGTATAATCTTTATAATCTTTATAATTGCCTTACAACAAATTGATAGTTATGTTATAGAGCCTAAATTATGCGGATCTAAGACAGGATTAAAATCATTCTGGGTACTTGCATCTATTTTATTCTTTGGTGATGCTTTTGGAATTATTGGATTACTTTTAGGTGTACCAGTATTTGCATTAATTTATGGATATATACATAATTTAATTACAATTAGATTAGAAGAGAAGAACTTACCTAGTGAAACCAAAGATTATATTGACTTAGAAAGAATTAATAGTAAGACTCATGCAGTGGTTAAACTAAGTGATAAATAAAATTTGGGAGAATAAATAAAGAAAAAAGAGATAATTATAAAGATACTAGAAAATTACTTGAATTATATAATTATCTAGATAAACCTAGTGTTTATAATCCTGGTGCTGATGCTAGTACTGTTGATATTAATGTTAAAATAGATATTAACAAGTATAGAGAAAGTAATATTAAAAAAAGTTATGATGGTAATTTAGAGGATATTACTAAATTAATTAAAGAGAAAATAAATATTGATATTGATAATAATTGGAAGTATTATATTCATTATCTTGATGAAAATCAAAGTTATGGTTTTATAGTGTTTATCTATTATATTAATAATGTTATATCAACTAATAGAGCTGTTAGTTTAACAATACAAGATGGAACAATTATTAGTTTAGATTATTCTTATATAAATGATTATCTTGTTGAAGAGTTAATAAAACTTAAATATAATTATTTTATTAATCATTATGTTCAAGAAAGAAAGGTGATAGATAAATATAAAGATTATTATGCTATAGAAGAAGATAGAACTTATTACAGTTATTGTTTTTGTAATAAAAAATTAATGTATTCTTATAATATTTTTTATAGAAATTTAGATTTAAATGTAATTGATAATGATTATGGTTATGAGTATTATATTGAACCTAAGATAATAAATGATATTTATAATAGTAGTAAAATTAAGGTCAAGGATTATAATGGAAATTATATTAATAACATAAATGATAATTCAGTAATAAGAGAAATTGCTAAATTATTTTCTAATAGTAAATTTGCTAGTGATGAGGATATAAAAATATCTTCTGATTATAAATATAATTTATATATGTATGATAATAATGATAAATTAATAGATGTGATTAGTGTTTGGAATAATGGGTGCTTAGGTTATAATGGTGTTATAGAAGAGCATTTAAATAATACTGATAAAAAATTATTATTTAATTATATTGAGTGATAAGGTTAAGGAATGGTTTAATATCTATTCTTTTTTTAATTTTTAAGTTTTTTAATTTTTGTAAAAAAATAGCGAGAAATGGCTTGAAATAATAGTGATTATAGGGTATAATAACTTCTAGTTTGACTGGTTTAGATGTGCGAGGTTGCTGATACGCTAGGAGATGTTGTAAGATATTTTCTTGAAATATCAGGGTATTCGTTACGGAATCATGTTTATACAAGATATAGACGAAGGGAGGACATAAAATGTCAAAGGTAAGAATCAAACTAAAAGCTTATGATCATAGACTTCTTGATACTGCTTGCGCAAAGATTGTAGAAACTGTTAAAAGAACAGGAGGAGTTATCTCTGGACCTGTACCTCTTCCAACAGAAATTCAAAAAATTACTGTTTTAAGAGCTGTACACAAATACAAAGATGCTCGTGAACAATTTGAAATGCGTACTCACAAGAGACTTATTGATATTAAGGATCCTAGTAAGGAAACAATGGATGCTTTAACTCACTTAGATATTCCAGGTGGCGTTGATGTTGAAATTAAAACAAAATAATTAGATGGAGGAAAGAAAGATGAAAGGAATCTTAGGACGTAAAGTCGGTATGACCGAAGTATTTACGAAAGATGGAAAAATTATTCCTGTTACTGTAATTAGTACTGAACCTAATAAAGTAATGCAAGTTAAAACAACTGCTACTGATGGTTATGAAGCCATTCAATTAGGTATTTCTGATAAAAAAGAAAAAAATGCTACTAAAGCAGAAATAGGACATGCTAAAAAGGCTGGTTCTGCACCTAAGCGCTTCTTAAAAGAGATTAGAGTATCTAATGCTAGCGAATATCAAGTTGGAAGCGAAATTAAAGCAGATATATTTGAAGTAGGACAAAAAGTTGATGTTACTGGAACAAGTAAGGGACATGGTTTTACTGGTGTTATTGTTAGAAATAATCAATCAGAAGGACCTAAAACTCACGGTTCAAGATATCATAGAAGACCTGGTTCAATGGGTACAATGAGACCAATGAGAGTTTTAAAGGGTAAAGTATTATCAGGACATATGGGTGTTGATACAATTACTGTTCAAAACTTAAGCATTGTAGATGTTAATTTAGAAGACAATTATATTTTAGTAAGTGGTAATGTACCAGGTGCTAAAAAATCATTAGTTGTAATTAGAGAAGCCGTTAAAGGTGGAAAGAAAGGTACTTTTGATTTAGTTTCTTATGAAACTGAAGAAAATGTTACACTTGATGCCCCTGTTACAGAAGAAACTGTTACAACCGAGGAAGTAAAGTAGGTGTTATAGATGGCAAAAGTAGATATTATTAACCTTAATGGTGAAAAAGTAAAAGATATTAAATTAAACGATGCTATATATAATATAGAAAGTAATGAAGTTGTTGTTAAAAAGGCTTTAGACTTACAACTAGCTTCATTAAGACAAGGAACACATAAAACTAAAACTAGAGCAGAAGTTTCTGGTGGTGGTAGAAAACCATACAAACAAAAAGGAACTGGTAATGCTCGTCAAGGTTCTACACGTGCTCCACATTATAGACATGGTGGTGTAGCATTTGGAGTTACTCCAAGAGATTACACTTTCAAAATGAATAAGAAAGAAAGAGTTTTAGCTTTAAGAAGTGTATTATCAATGAAGGCTAAAGAAAATAATATTAAAGTTATTGATTCTCTAACTGTTGAATTTCTTAAAACTAAAGATTTAAAAAATATGCTTTCTAATTTAGGATTAAATGGTAAAACATTATTTATTACTTCAAATGATGCTGAAAACTTATATTTAGCTTCAAGAAACTTAAATAATGTTGGTGTGTTATTAACAAGTGAACTAAATGTTTATGATATGTTACATGCTGATACTATTGTTTTAGATGAAGAAGCTGTAAAACAAATAGAGGAGGTGCTTAAATAATGAAATCTGATATTATTTATTCACCAGTTATTACTGAAAAAACAACTGCCTTAAAGGCACAAAATGTTTATGTATTTAAAGTAGCTAAAGATGCTAATAAATTACAAATTAAAGATGCTATTGAAAGCACATTTAAAGTTAAAGTTGTTAGTGTTAATACATTAAATACTAAACCTAAGAAAAAAAGAGTTGGAAGATACTCTGGATTTAGAAAAACTTATAAGAAAGCTATCGTAAAACTTGCTGACGGTAGTTCTATAGAAATGTAGGTGTTTTTATGGGAATTAGAAAATATAAACCAACAACTAATGGTTTAAGAGGTATGAGTACATTAACAAATACTGAGATTACTGCTACTACTCCTGAAAAGAGTTTACTTGTTAGTAAATCTAAAACTGGTGGTAGAAATAACCAAGGTAAAACTACTGTTAGAGATATCGGTGGCGGAGCTAAGAGAAAATATCGTTTAATTGATTTTAAAAGAGATAAATTTGATATTCCTGCTAGAGTTACTACAATTGAATATGATCCAAACAGAACAGCAAATATTGCTCTATTAACTTATAAAGATGGTGAAAAGAGATATATTATTGCTCCTAAGGGATTAGAAGTTGGTAGTATCGTTGTATCAAGCAAAACAGCTGATATTAAAGTTGGTAATACATTACCACTTGAAGCAATTCCTGTTGGTACAGTAATTCACAATGTTGAATTAAAACCTGGTAAAGGTGCTGAACTTGCGAGAAGTGCTGGTGCATCTGCTCAAATTCTTGGTAGAGAAGGAAAATATGTTTTAATCAGATTACAATCTGGTGAAACTAGAAAAGTTTTAGGTAGTTGTCTTGCAACTGTTGGTGTAGTTGGTAATGAAGATTACGAATTAGTTAACATTGGTAAGGCTGGTAGATCACGTCATATGGGAATTAGACCTCATAACCGTGGATCTGTTATGAACCCTAACGACCATCCACATGGTGGTGGTGAAGGTAGAACACCTGTTGGTAGAAAAGGGCCTGTTACTCCTTGGGGTAAACCTGCTCTTGGATATAAAACTCGTAAAAATAAGAAAGCTTCTAGCAAGTTAATTGTTAGTAGAAAGACTAAATAGGAGGATATAGATGGCAAGAAGTTTAAAAAAAGGACCTTTCATTGATAAGAGTCTTATGAATAAAATTAAAAAATTAAATGAAGCAAACAAAAAAGAAGTTGTTAAAACTTGGTCTCGTCGTTCAACTATCTTCCCTGATTTCATTGGACATACAATTGCTGTTCATAATGGAAGAGAATTTATACCAGTTTATATAACTGAAGAAATGGTTGGTCATAAATTAGGTGAATTTGCATTAACTCGTAAATTTACTGGCCATGCTGGAAATAAGTAGGAGGATTAGATGGAAGCTTATGCAATGCATAAAATGGCTATCGTAGCACCTCGTAAAGCAAGAATGACTCTTGATTTAATAAGAGGAAAATCTGTTAAAGATGCTAGAGCTATTTTAAATAATACTAATACTAAATCAAGTAGATTAATCTTAAAAGTTTTAAATTCTGCTACAGCAAACGCTGTTAACAATTTAAACTTAAAAGAAGATGAATTATTTGTATCTGAATGCTTTATTAATCCGGGACCTGTTTTAAAGAGAATTAAATTTGGTTCAAGAACTAAAGTTGACAGAAGAGATAAAAGAACAAGTCATATAACTGTTAAAGTTAGTGACGGAAAGGAGGCATAATTAATGGGACAAAAAGTAAATCCTAATGGATTAAGACTAGGTGTTAATAAAGATTGGCAATCTAAATGGTATGCTAAAAAGGATTATGCCACAAAATTAAATAATGATTTAAAATTAAGAGATTTCTTAGCTGGATACTTAAAAGATGCTGCTGTTGCAGGTATTATTATTGAAAGAAAACCTAAGAGAAATGAAATTAAAATTCGTACTGCTAAACCAGGAGTTATCATTGGTAGAGGCGGAGAAGATATTGAAAAACTAAGAAAAGAAATCAAAAAAACTATTGGTGAAGATTTCTATGTAACAATAGTTGAAGAAAAGAATCCTAATCTTAGTGCTCAAATCGTTGCTGATACAATTGCTAAACAAATCGAAAATAGAGCAAACTTCAGAACAGTTCAAAAACAAGCTATCAAAAATGTTATGAAGGCTGGAGCTGTTGGAGTTAAAACTGCTGTTTCTGGACGTTTAGGCGGTGCTGAAATGGCTCGTACTGAAGGTTATACTGAAGGTACTGTTCCACTACATACTATTAGAGCTGATATTGATTATGCAACATCTACTGCTCCTACAACTTATGGTAAAATTGGTGTAAAAGTATGGATTTATAAGGGAGAAATTCTTCCAAGTAAGAAGAAAAATGGAGGCGATAACAATGTTAATGCCTAAAAGAGTTAAATATCGTAAACCTCACAGAGTTAGTTATGAAGGACATTCTAAAGGAAACCTTACATTAACTAATGGTGAATATGGTCTAATGGCCAAAGAAGGTGGATATGTTAATGCTAAACAAATCGAAGCTGCTCGTATTGCGATGACTCGTTATATGAAACGTGGTGGAAAAGTTTGGATTAACATCTTCCCACAACTAGCTCGTACTCAAAAACCTTTAGAAACTCGTCAAGGTACTGGTAAAGGTGACGTAAAAGAATGGGTTGCAGTTGTAAAAGAAGGAAAAATTATGTTTGAAATTGCTGGTGTAGATGAAGCTACTGCAAGAGAAGCTTTAAGACTTGCATCACATAAGATTTCTGTTAAAACTAAATTTGTTATGAAGGAAGGGGTTAAAAATAATGAAAACTAGTGATATTCGTAAAATGTCTAAAGAAGAAATTGAAAAACAAATCGTTAAGACAAAAGAAGAATTATTTGATTTAAGAATGAAAAAAGCTACAGGAACATTAGACAAACCTCATAGAATTCATGAATTAAGAAAAGATGTAGCTAGAATGAAAACTATATTAACTGAAATGGATGGGAGTGAAAACTAATGGAAAATAAAAGAGCTGAATTAATAGGAAAAGTTGTAAGTAATGTTAATGATAAAACTATTACAGTATTAGTTGAAACTTATCGTAGAGACCCATTATATAAAAAGAGAGTAAAATATTCTAAGAAATATGCTGCTCATGATGAAGCTAATAAAGCTAAAGTTGGAGACACAGTAAGAATTGCTCAAACTAGACCTTTATCTAAAACTAAAAGATATGAACTAGTAGAAGTTATTCAAGATGCTGTTGTTCTATAGGAGGTTTTTAATATGTTAATGCAACAAAGTAAATTAAAGGTTGCTGACAACTCTGGTGCTCGTGAAGTTATGATTATTAGAGTACTAGGTGGAAGCAAACGTGTTTATGGTAATATTGGTGATGTTGTTGTTGGAACTGTTAAAAAAGCAATTCCTAACAGTAATGTTAAAGAAGGAAAAGTTGTTAAAGCCGTTATTGTTAGATCTAGACAAGGAGTTAGAAGAGATGATGGTAGTTATATCAAATTTAATGACAATGCTTGTGTATTAATTAAAGATGATAAATCACCTATCGGAACTCGTGTATTAGGACCAGTTGCTCGTGAATTACGTGATAAAGAATTTAATAAGATCGTTTCACTTGCTCCTGAGGTATTATAGGAGGGTATATGAAAGTTAAAGTTGGAGATAATGTTAAAGTACTTACTGGAAAAGATAAAGGTAAGGAAGGAAAAGTATTATATACTTTAAGAAAAAAAGACCGTGTAGTTGTTGAAGGCGTAAATATTGTTAAAAAACATATGAAACCATCAAGAATGAATGAAACTGGTGGAATATTAGAAGTTGAAAATTCTATTCATGTATCTAATGTAAAAGTGTTAACAGCTAAAGAAAATAAAAAAACAAAAGAAGTTAAAGAAGTAAAAACTGAAAAGAAAGCTACTAAAAAGAAGGGCACAGGTGATAAATAATGAATTCATTAAAAGAATTATATAATAAAGATATCAAACCAGCACTTAAAGAAAAATTTAATTATTCTTCAGTTATGGAAATTCCCAAATTAGAGAAAATTGTAGTTAATATTGGTGTTGGAGATGGATCTCATGATGATAAATTAATAGATGCTGCTAGATCTGATTTAGAAGCTATAACTGGACAACATGCAGTTATTACAAAAGCTAAAAAATCAATTGCAGGATTTAAATTAAGAGAAGGACAAAGTATTGGAACTAAAGTAACATTACGTGGGGAAAATATGTATGTATTCTTAGAAAAATTAATTAAAATCGCTTTACCACGTGTAAGAGATTTTAGAGGTATATCACCAAAAGCTTTCGATGGTAGAGGAAATTATACTTTAGGAATTAAAGATCAATTAATTTTCCCAGAAATCGATTATGATAATGTAGTTAAATTAAGAGGTATGGATATTGTTTTTGTTACAACAGCAAAAACTAATGAAGAAGCTTTAGAATTATTAAAAGGCTTTGGACTTCCATTTAGAAAGTAGGTAATGAGAGATGGCAAAAACTAGTTTAAAAGTTAAAAATTCAAGAACTCCTAAATTTAAGGTTAGAGCATATACTCGTTGCGAAAGATGTGGAAGACCTCATGGAGTTTTACGTAAATTTGGATTATGTCGTATTTGCTTTAGAGAATTAGCAAATGAAGGTAAAATCCCAGGCGTAAAGAAATCAAGTTGGTAGAAAGGAAGTAAATTATGGTAAACGATACAATAGCTGATATGCTTACAAGAATTCGTAATGCAGGTCAAATGAAATATGCTAATGTTGCAGTTTTAAATACTAAGATGACTAGAGAAATAGCTAGAATCTTAAAAGAAGAAGGCTATATCAATGATTATAGTAGTAATGAAGAAACTAAAATGTTAGATTTATCACTTAAATATGGTGAAAATAAAAAAGAAAGAGTTATTACTGGTTTAAAGAGAATTAGTAAACCTGGTCTTAGAGTTTATGCTAAACATGATGAACTTCCAAGAGTACTTAACGGACTTGGTATTGCAATTATTTCTACAAGTAAAGGAATTATGACTGACAAAGAAGCAAGAAATGCTGGTCTAGGAGGAGAAGTACTTGCCTATATTTGGTAAGGAAAAACTGATATTATGAGTAGAATAGGAAATAGAGTAATACATATTCCTTCTGATGTAATTGTTACATTAGATGGTAATAAAGTAACTGTTAAAGGACCTAAAGGTGAATTAACAGAAGAATTTAATAATTTAATCAGTATTAATATAGAAGATAATAAATTAACTTGTAAAAGAGCTAATGAAGAATTATTTACAAAATCAATTCATGGTACAACAAATGCTTTAATTGAAAATATGATTATTGGTGTATCTAAGGGATATACTGTTGAACTTGAAACTGTTGGTGTTGGATATAGATTCCAAGTGACTGGAAAACAAATTAATGTTTCAGCAGGATTTAGTCATCCAGTAGTTGTAGATATTCCTGAAGGAATAACAGTTGAAGCACCATCAACTACTGAATTAAAATTAAGTGGAATTGATAAGCAAAAAGTAACTGAATTTGCGGCTAATATTCGTAAGATTAGAAAACCTGAGCCATATAAAGGAAAAGGTATTCGTTATAAAGGCGAAGTTATTAGACGTAAAGAAGGTAAGAAGGCTTCTAAGTAGGAGGATTTATGATAAAGAAAGAGTCAAGAAATGTATCTAGAGTTATGAGACATGAAAGAGTTCGTAAAAATGTTTTTGGAACTAAAGAAATGCCTAGACTTAATGTATTTAGATCAAATAAAGAAATTTATGCACAAATTATTGATGATGAAAGTCAAACTACTTTAGTTGCTTCATCAAGTGTAATGTTAAAATTATCTAATGGTGGAAACATTGAAGGTGCTGCCTTAGTTGGTGCTGATATAGCTAAAAAAGCTGTTAAAGCAGGAATTACTAAAGTAGTATTCGATAGAGGTGGATACCAATATCATGGCCGTGTAGAAGCTTTAGCAGATGCTGCTAGAGAAAACGGATTAGAGTTCTAGAGGGAGGGAAATAATGGAAGAAAATAAAGAAGTTATGACTACTGAAGAAGTAAAAACTGAAAAAGTAGTTAGAGATAATAAAAACTTTAAAAATAATAAAAATAGAAAATCTAATAAAAACTTTGAACCAAAGAAAAAATTATTAGAAGAAAAAGTTATTTCTATCACTCGTGTAACTAAAGTTACTAAAGGTGGAAGACACTTTAGATTTGCTGCTACTATGGTAGTAGGTGATGGAAAAGGTTTAGTAGGAATTGGAACTGGAAAATCTATGGAAGTTCCAGAAGCTATCAAAAAAGGTATTCAAGCTGCTAATAAGAATTTAGTTAAAGTTGATATCGTTGATGGTAGAACTATTTCACATGATCAAATTGGTAAATGTGGAAGAGCTAAAGTATTAATTAAACCTGCTAAAGAAGGTACTGGTATTATTGCTGGTGGTGCTGTTCGTGCAGTACTTGAAATTGCTGGTGTTAAAGATATCGTATCTAAATCACTAGGAGCTAACACTCAAGTTAATGTTGCTAAAGCAACTTTAGAAGCATTAAAATCACAAAGATCAAAAGAACATATCGCTGAACTTCGTGGTAAGAAAGTTGAGGAGTTATAGTATGAAATTAAATGAATTAAATAAATTACCAGAAGCTAAAAGAAGAAAAATTGTAGGTCGTGGACCTGGTTCTGGTATGGGTAAGACTTCAACTCGTGGAGAAAACGGACAAAAATCAAGAAGCGGAGCTTCAATTAAACCTTGGTTCCGTGGTGGTGAGTCTCCAATTTACCGTAGAATTCCTAAGAGAGGATTTAATAATGCTAATTTTACAGTTAGATATGCTACAATCAATTTAAGTGACTTAAATAGATTTAATGATGGTGATGTTGTTACTCTCGAATTATTAAAAGAAATGGGAATTATTAAGAAAGAATTATCTGGATTAAAAGTTTTAGGTAATGGAGAATTAGAAAAGAAAATTACAATTAAAGCTAATAGATTCTCTACAAAGGCTGTTAGTAAGATTGAAAATGCTGGTGGAACTGCTGAGGTGATTTAATATGTTTGCAAATCTTAAAGGATTATTTAGTCCTTCAAATAAGGATTTACGCAAAAGAATATTGTTTACCTTAATGTGTTTAGCTATATTTGCTCTTGGAACTAATATAATGATTCCAGGAGCAAAGAGCATTACTAACAATTTAGGATTCTTAGAATTATTAAGTTTAGTAAGCGGAGGAAATTTAAAGACTTTTTCAATTTTCTCTTTAGGTGTTATGCCTTATATTACTGCTAGTATTATTACACAGCTTTTGCAAATGGATATTATTCCATATTTTAAGGAATTAAAAGAAAGTGGAGCAACAGGTAGACAAAAAATTAATAAAATAAATAGATATCTTGGAATGTTTTTAGCGTTTGTTCAAGCGTATGTATTCTCATTAACCTTATTAAAGGGAGATGCAATGACAACTATTAAATCAACAGTTTATTTAACTGCAGGTACTGCATTTCTAATTTGGCTTGGGGATGAGATGACTAAGAAGGGTATTGGTAATGGTATGTCATTAATAATAATGGCTGGTATTGTTAACAATTTACCTTCAACGTTCATTACAGTTTTTCAAAATTTAATTATTAATGGAAGTTATAATATGGCTTCTGGAATAATCTTATTTGTTTTATTTATAATTGTTTATTTAGCAATTATTATAGGTGTTGTTTATATGCAAATTGCGGAAAGAAGAATACCTATTCAATATTCGAATCGTACTAGTGGAGCTTATGCGGGAGAAAAATCATATATTCCTATTAAGTTAAATACTGCTAGTGTTGTTCCAGTAATATTTGCATCAGCAATAATTGGAATTCCTTCTGTTATTGCTAACATATTAAATAAAGAGGCATTTACAAACTTTGTAAATAATTACATTGTTTATACAAGTTATACTGGATTTATATTATATATGTTATTAATATTCGTATTTGGATATTTTTATACATTACTTGAATTGAATCCGGATGAAATGGCAGAAAATTTAGATACTAATCGTAGTTATATTCCAGGAATTATTCCAGGAGAAGCTACTAGTAAGTATTTAAAATATGTAATAACTAGAATTTCTACTTTTGGAACTTTAGGACTTATGGTTATAGCTGCATTACCAATTATATTTACTAAGATTTCTAATTTACCTTCTAATGTAACATTAGGTGGTACAGGATTAATCATAGTTGTAGGTGTTGCACTTGAAACTTATAAGCAATTAGAAAGTTCTATAATTTCAAGAAGCTATACTGGTTCTAGAAAAAGAAGAAGAAGTAGATAATGAAAAATATTATATTTATAGCGCCTCCAGCAGCTGGTAAGGGAACTCAAAGTGATTTACTTGTTAAGAAATATGGTTATACTCATATTTCAACTGGTGATTTACTTAGAAGTGAAATTGCTAAGCATAGTGAGATTGGTAAAAATATAAAAGAGTTAATGGATAGTGGCAATTTAATAAGTGATGAAATTGTATCTAAACTACTTAAAGATAAATTAAGTAGTTTAGATGGTCCATTTATTTTAGATGGTTATCCAAGGAACTTAACTCAGACAGGCATGTTAGATAAAATCTTAAAAGAAATCAATAAAAAAATTGATTTAGTTATCTATTTAGACGTACCTTATGATATACTTATGAACAGAGTATTATTAAGATTATTATGTCCTAAATGCTCTAGAAGTTATCATAAAATAAATTTGAAACCTAAGAAAGAATGGATTTGCGACGATTGTCAGGTAGAACTTGTTAGTAGATCTGATGATAACGAAGAAACATTCAAGAATAGATATCAAACTTATATTGATAATACAAGTCCTTTACTTAATTATTATAAAGAGAAGAATATGCTTGAAATAATTAATAGTACAGACTTAGATGAAACTTTTAATAGAATAGAGAAAGTGATTAAATAATGGTTAGTATAAAAACTAAAGAAGAGATTGCTTTAATAAAAGAATCTGGTCATATTACTTATTTAACACATCAATATTTAAAAGGTTTAATTAAACCTGGTGTGACAACAAAATATCTTGATGATGAAGCTGGAAAATTTATAAGAAAACAAGGTGGAATACCTAGTTGCTTAGGATACGAAGGCTATCCAAGAAATATATGTGTTTCAGTAAATGATGAAGTAGTTCATGGAATTGGTTCTGATAGAGTACTAAAAGAAGGTGATATAGTTACCTTAGATATTTGTACTTTATATAAAGGTTATCATTCTGATTCTGCTTGGACTTATCCAGTCGGAAAGATTTCAAGAGAAAACGAAAGATTATTACATCATACTGAAAAAATGTTGTTCGTTGGTTTAAAAGAAGTAAAAGATGGAGCTCATTTAAATAACATAGGTGCTCGTATAAGTGAGTATGCTCATAAATATCATTGTGGAGTAGTGCAAGAATTATGCGGTCATGGTGTTGGTCGTGAGTTACATGAAAACCCTGATGTACTTAATTATGGAAAGTATAATACAGGTATGAAGTTAAAAACTGGTATGGTTATTGCGGTTGAGCCGATGATAACAGCCGGATCCAGATATATTAACATCCTAGATGATGACTGGACTATTGTTACTAGAGATGGTAAAAATAGTGCTCATTTCGAGCATACAGTTGCTGTCACAGATGATGGATATGAAATATTAACAGGAGAGTGAAAAAGTGGCTAAAGAAACTAAAATTGAAGTTGATGGTAAGGTTATTGACTGTATCAAAGATGAATATAAAGTTGAATTAGAAAATGGATTTGTGGTAACAGCTCACGTTTCTGGTAAAATACGAATGAATTACATTCGCATCTTACCGGGCGATAAAGTTACTATTGAATTTTCACCATATGATTTAACACGTGGGCGAATTATTTATAGAAAATAAGGAGGAACAAAAATGAAAGTTAGACCATCTGTAAAAAAAATGTGTGCTAAATGTAGAGTTATAAGAAGAAAAGGTAAAGTTATGGTTATCTGTGATAATCCAAAACATAAACAAAGACAAGGTTAGGAGGAATATTAATGGCTCGTATTAAGAATGTAGAATTACCAAAAGAAAAAAGAACAGAAATAGGACTTACTTATATTTATGGTATAGGTAGAAGCACAGCAACAAAGATTTGTGCCGATGCAAAAGTTGATCCATCTAAAAGAATTAAAGATTTAACTCCTGAAGATGAAGCAGCTTTAAGAAAAGAAGTAGATAAATATACTACAGAAGGTGATTTAAGAAGAGAAGTTCAAATGAACATTAAAGGTAAAATGGAAATCAATTCTTATCAAGGAACTAGACATAAAAAAGGATTACCTGTTCACGGACAAAGAACAAGTCGCAATGCTAAAACTCGTAAGGGTAAAGGTAAAGTAGTTGCTAATAAGAAAAAAGTAGGTAAATAGGAGGTAAATTATGGCTTATAATAGAAGAAAAAGAAAAATAAAAAAGAATATTCCTGAAGCACAAGCGCATATTCATTCAACTTATAACAATACTGTTGTTTCTATAACAGATAAAGATGGAAATGTAATTAGCTGGGCATCAGCTGGAACAATTGGATACAAAGGTTCTAAAAAGAAAACTCCATTTGCTGCTGGACAAGCTGCTGAAGCTGCTGCAACAACTGCAACTGCTTCTGGTGTAAAAAAAGTTGAAGTATTTGTTAAAGGATTAGGTAGTGGTAGAGAAAATGCAATTCGTGCTTTACAAACTGCTGGTTTGGAAATTACTGCGATAAATGACGAAACACCAGTACCACATAATGGTTGTAGACCACCAAAACGTCCAAGAAATTAAGAAGGGGAGATTTTTATGAATATGAATTTTGAAAAACCTGAATATAAAATAACTGAATATGTTGAAAAAAATAATTATGGTAAGTTTGAACTTGAACCATTAGAAAGAGGATTTGGTACTACAATAGGTAACGCACTTAGAAGAGTAATGTTATCATCAATGCCTGGTTCTGCAATTACTTCTGTTAAAATTGAAGGAGTTATGCATGAATTTCAAAAAATAGATGGTGTTGTAGAAGATGTTACGTCAATTATTTTAAATTTAAAAAGTGTAGTTATTAAAAACCATACTTATGAAGATAAAAAAATTCATTTATATGCTGATAAAGAAGGTGCAGTAACTGCTGGAGATATCGAAGTGGATGCTGATTTAGAAATTGTTAATCCGGATTTAGTTATTTGTAATTTAGTTCAAGGTGGAAAAATTGATATGGAAATGACTGTTGGTTGTGGTCGTGGATATGTTGATTCTAAAGAAAATAAAAAGATTTTAGGAGATGCTGTTCAAGGATTGATTCCAATAGATTCATTATATAGTCCAATTGAAAGAGTTGCTTATGAAGTAGAAGGTGCTCGTGTTGGACACAATGAAAATTATGATAAATTAATTATGGAAGTTTATACTAATGGTTCTATGAATCCAGAAGAAGCTATGGCTTTAGCATCTAAAATATTAATTGAACATTTTAATATAATTTCTAATTTAAATGAAATTTCAGATGCAACTGGAATTATGGCTGAAAAGAAAGTTGATCAAATTACTAAGACATTAGAGACTCCTATCGAAGAAATTGAATTCTCAGTTAGAGCATACAACTGCTTAAAGAGAGCTGGCATAAATACAATGCAAGATTTAATTGATAAGAGAGAATCAGAAGTTAATAAAATTCGTAATTTAGGTAAAAAATCTCTTAAAGAAGTTATAGACAAAGTTAAAGATATGGGACTAAAGTTCCGTGATTAGAAAGGTGTGTAAGTATGTTATATCGTAAATTAGGTAGAGAAACTCGTATTAGAAGAAGCATATTAGCTGGACTAACTAAAGATGTAATCAATCATGGATATGTTGTTACAACTGATGCTAGAGCAAAAGAAGTAAGAAAATTCGTTGATAAAATGATTACTTATGGTAAAGATGGTTCTTTAGTTGCAAGAAGAAAGGCTTTAGCTTTCTTACATAATGATAAAGATACTGTTAATAAAGTATTTACTGAATTAGCTCCCAAGTATGCAAACCGTAATGGTGGATATACTAGACTAATTAAAATAAATGAACGTAAGGGCGATGACGCTATGCAAATTAGACTTGAATTAGTTGACTAATTTAGGTCTTTTTTTTATAATTAAAAAGATAGATATGGTAGAAGAGAAAAGAAAATTAATTAAAGAATTAATTATTGATATTATATTTGTTTTGATTTTAATTGGATTAACAGTAATTGGCGTAAATTATGTATTTCCTGAAGTTAGTAGAGTAAACGTTAAATCTGCCAATGATTTTGAATGTGAAAATGCAAGTAATTGTGAATGTAATAAAAATAAATGCGTTTGTGATTACTGTTTAGATGATTTTTGCAAAGAAAGTAAAAAAATAACTTGTGGTAAATAATGAATGAAAGTAGGAATCTTATGAAAGAAGCAATTGAAGAAGCGAGAAGAACAATGAATTTAAATTATGGTGGACCATTTGGAGCAATGATTGTAAAAGATGATAAAATTATTGCACTTGCCTCAAATACTGTATTAAAAGACAATGATCCCACAGCTCATGCCGAAATAAACGCTATTAGAAAAGCTGGTAAAGTACTTAATACTCATGATTTATCGGGATGTACATTATATACAACAGGCTATCCTTGTCCTATGTGCTTATCAGCAATAATTTGGGCTAATATTAAAGAAGTATATTATGGAACAAACTTACAAGATGCTGCAAATATCGGCTTTAGAGATGAAATTATTTATGATTATATTAAAGGAAAGAATAAGGATATATTAACATTAAAAAACCTTGATTACGCTGAATGTTTAAAATTATTTAAAGAATATCAAGAAAAAAATAAAGAAATATACTAGGAGTTGAATTTATGAAAACAACATTAGAAGAATTAAGAGAAAGTTATTATATTGCCATTAGCAAATTAGATAATGAAGAAGATATAAGAAACTCATTTCCATCAAGTTCTTATGATAACTTTGAAGAATTAATAAATATGATTATGTGTAAACTAGATAATGAAATTTTTGAGTGGGAATATGAAGATCTATTAGCAGAAACAGTTTCAGATAAAGAATTAGTAAAAAACGAATTAGCTATATTAAACTTAAAAAAAAGAATTTGTTTGGAAAAACTGCAAGAATTTAATCAAAATAATGCATTAATAGAAGCATATGAAAAAACACCACAAAAACATTTGATATTTGCAAAAAGCGATTTAGGAAATGTGTTTTTCTTAAGAGATTTAAAAGATGTCTCAGAAGAATATTTTGGAGACATACTAGAATTATTAAATGATTTAGAGGATAACAATATCGATGTTATGAATGGAGCTAAAGATAAAAAATTGAATGGTTTATTGTCAGATATTTTTGAAAAAAAGGCATTTAAAATAAGAATTTGTTATCGTATGTTAACTCCCGATACCTGTTATGTAATGTTAGTAAAAATGAAAAAATCAACTAGGGATACAAAATATAATTTCGAGATTGAAAATAGAAAGATAAATACAGAGTGTGATTATCAAAGAGTTAAAAAACTTTTACAAGAACCTAAAAGTAGAGAGGAATTAATAAGTTCTAATGAGCAAATAAAGAATGAAATTGAAAAATATATAAAAGAAAATGGAAGAGGAGGACGTCATAATGGCATCTAAATGCGATAACGAAGCAGGATTAAAATTAATTGGAAAAACAAAATTAATGTATATAAAAGAAATAATTGAAGAACTAAAAAGTGATCCTGAACTTACTTTATGTTTAGCCAAAGAGGAAGATTTAACTCTTGAAGACTACATAACATATACAAGTACTCCTGATAAAAATATTGGTTATTATGATAGTACATTAAAAAAGATATATACTTTAAAAAATAATCAAAATAAAAATCATTAGATCAAATTCTAATGATTTTATTTGTCAAAAATACTCAATAATTTAGATGCCATAAATAATATATTATCAGCTTCTTTAACTGCAACAGTTTTAAATATCGCTTTACCTGTAACTGTTAAAGCTGAAATAATTGCTGAAGTAATAATTGTGGCTATTGTAACATCAATGTACTTAGACATACTTATGGCAAGAACTGCTCCTAAACCACCAGACACAATTCCGCAAACATCACCAATAATATCGTTACAAAAACTTGCAACCCTAACATTATTTCTAATTAATTTAGTTGCTCTTTTAGCACCCTTAATTTTTTTAGAACTTTTAGCATGAAATGTTGATTCTTTAGCTGATAGTACTGCAACACCAATCATATCAAAAATAATACCAATTGCTATAACTAATAAAATTAATGTTATCATTATTAAATTACTAGCATTATTAGATAATTTATTAGTTAAAAAACTAAATACTAAAGCAAGTGAAAATGATAGTATAAACACTATAAGATTCCAATTTTGTTTTTTCATTTTTTATCCTTTCATTTTCTATTAAAAAAACTTTATAAAAATATAAAGTTTTGAAGTAAAACAATGGTTTATTACAAGTTAATTTTACGGCTTTGGTCGAGTTGAGTTTCTCTATTTTCTTTCCTTTGATTACTCTAGGGCGATTTCTCCTTTATAGAAAATAATTATTAGTTACCTAAATAATTACTCGATTGCCACATAGTCCGTACTACAATCCTTATAATAAATACATGCTAGAGGTTTTCCCTGACACTCTTATCCCATTCTTATTCGCTTTTGCAAAAATGATTTCAATTTCTATCCCACATTTTCACTCACGACATGACTTTTGTTCTTTTCTATCTAATAATAGGGTAAGACATATGCCGTTATGGTTTCCCTATTATTTAAAATTACATATACACCCCGACTTGGGCAGAAGAAGCGAAATATATAAAGTTGCGATATCAATTAATGGATTTTTAGGCCCATCTTCAAATGGTGTTTGTGACTAGCATAATGCACCACGTATTAATAATAACATATTTTTATTAAAATGTCTAGTATAGTATATGTAAAATAGCGAACAATATGTTGATTTTTGATAATATATGTGGTAAAAGGCATTGAATAATATATAAGTTATGATACAATTTGGCTAGATAAAAATTATTTGTATATAAATGAAAAGAATATAAATAAATTACAGTCCAAAAAATATTATTTTTTTAATTTATAATATATGTTACAATTAAAATAATTAAACAACATAATATAATTATCATATACTAGAAAAGAGGAATATATGAAAAAGAAAATTTTGATTATTGGTATAATAATTATTATATTTATTTGCGGTTTATTTTTAGTTACAAAAACATTAAAAAAAGAAAATAATAACGGTAAAGGTAGTAATGATAATCAGGAAAAATCATATGAAGTTATAGATGAAAAGGCTAATGAAGATTATAAAACTTTGTTAAAGATTCAGTCAGGGGGAGATACTGATGTTGATAGCCTTGACATTGAATATAAAGAAATTGATTATAACTATAAAATAGATTTAAATAAAGTAGTTGAAACTGTACCAGCTATTACATACATCAACAATGAAGAACTTAAAGACATTGTTGAAATTATTAAAGATAAATTTAATATTACAATCGATAATTCATGGAAATATAGTATTCATTATCCGACTTCTGATTTATCTTTTGGTCATATTATTTTTTTGTATTACATTGATAATATTATTGAAACTAATAAATATATTTATTTTACCATTAATAATGGTGTAATAGAGAAGATTGCTTATGCTTATTTAGATAAAAAGATTAATGAAAATGAAGTGTTATATAGATATAATTATTTTATCAATCATTACAAACAAGAAAAAGGTTTATTACAAGATTATGTAAATCAATACGTAATAGAAAGTGAGGATACTAAATACATTTATAATTATACTAATAATAAATTACATTATACATTTAATATAATTTATAAAGAAAAAAATTCAGGTTTTACAACCATTGATTGGGGAACAGAAACTTA
>DJSP01000007.1 GCA_002438065.1 Caryophanales bacterium UBA6331
ACATAACTTTACGTTTAATGATAAAGATATTGTTGGTATAACTGAAGCAGTTGTTGGTATAAGTGAAGGAAATTATGTAACCATAGATGATATTGCACTTGATATATCTTCTAAATTTAATACTAAAGAGATCGGAATAGTTTATCCAATATTATCTAGAAATCGTTTTTCTAATATCTTAAAAGGTATAGCTAGAAATATGGATAAAATAACAATTCAATTATCTTTTCCAGCCGACGAAGTTGGAAATGGTATCCTAGATGAAAATAAATTAGATAATAGCAACTTTAATCTAGGTAGTTCATTTACTGAAAAAGAATATAATGAATACTTTGGTGAATGGATTCACCCATTTACAGGTATAAATATGGTTAAATTTTATAAGGAATTATGTGAAAAAGAAAATTGTAAAACTGAATTTATTTTTTCTAATAATCCATTAGAGATTCTAAATTATACAAACAACGTAATAAATTGTGATATTCACACTAGAGAAAAAACTAAAAATATGTTAAAAAATCATAATGCAAATGTATATTCTTTAACAGATATTTTAAACAAACCAATTAACAACTCTGGATTTAACCCTGAATATGGATTATTAGGTTCAAATAAATCTACTGAAGAAAAATTAAAATTATTCCCTAAAACCGGAAATGTTTTAGTTCACAAGATTCAAGATTTATTAAAAGAAAAAACTAGTAAAACAATTGAAGTAATGGTTTATGGAGATGGTGCCTTTAAAGATCCAGTTGGCAAAATCTGGGAACTTGCCGATCCAGTAGTATCCCCTGCTTTTACTAATGGACTTATTGGAACTCCAAACGAAATCAAATTAAAATATGTTGCTGATAATAAATATGCTAATCTAACGGGCAATGATCTAAAAAACGCTATTGTAAATGAAATAAAAGAAAAACAAAATAACTTAGTAGGTCAAAATATTTCTTTAGGAACAACACCTAGAAGAATTACAGACTTAGTTGGTTCACTTTGCGATTTAACCAGTGGTTCAGGAGATAAAGGAACACCTGTAGTACTAATTCAAGGTTATTTTGACAATCTATCAAATGAATAAAACATGGAAAACTTAATTCCGTGTTTTTTATATTAACTTCTAGTAATTTTAGAAGAACTTTCAACAATTATATGTGCAGCAAAAACTTTTCCATCTACATACTGAGGAACATCTATTAAATTAGGATATTTTATTGTTAAAGTATAACTATGAGTTACACTATTAGTTCCTCCTGAAATAACAGGTAAATTATTTTCACTTGTAAACAAACTAAATTTACCATCACTTATTTCACTTAAACTTGGTATTTTTTGATTTTTTATTGTATATCCATTACCTTCTAAATCATAAAGTAATTCTCCACTATCAAACGTATTTGCATCCACAACCATTAATATATCATAAGCTAAATCTTTATTATTTGTGTTCGTATTTACTCCAGTTATAGTAAATTTCTTAATATCACTCCAACCAGGAATAATTTTATCTCCTACAATTGTTTCATTTGACGAGCCATTAGCAAAAGTCAAACTTACATTAGCCGAACTACCACTAGCATCAATACTGCTATTAGCGCTATTTATAACAGCTCTAAAATAAGCAAAAGTAACACTCATAGTGATAACTATGATTAAAATAACCAAAAAAATTGATACAGTAACATCATTTTTTATCCTATTCATGCCATTTACTCTTTTCTACTATTTAAGTATAACAATTTTTAAGTTAAAAATCTATATAAAAAAGAGATAGTTAATCTCTATCCCCAAATATTTTAATTAATCTCAAAACCTCTAATGCCGAAGATACTACTCCAGCAACATATGTTAAAGCTGCACTAACAAGCATTGTCTTAGTTCCATCAATGTCATCTACATATCCACATTCTCTTAAATTATTTTGAGCTCTTTTAGACGCATTAATTTCAGTCGGTAAAGTAACTAATTGAAATAATAAACCAAGTCCAACAAGGGCAATACCTAATGCAATTAAATCCATAGTTTCTAAAAGTAATCCAATAATTAAAACAATATATGCAAACTTAGTACCCAAACTAACAACTGGAAAGATAAAACTTCTTAATCTTAAAAAGAAATATCCTTCCTTATCTTGAATCGCATGTCCACATTCATGAGCAGCAATTGCCATTGAAGCAACACTTGAACCATTATAAACTTCATTAGATAATCTAACAGTTTTTCTTCTAGGATCATAATGATCACTTAAAGTACCAGTAGTTTGAACAACATACACATCGTTAAGTCCATTATTATCAAGAATCTTTCTTGCTACATCATATCCTGTCATATCATAAGAATTCTTAATCTTTTTATATTTTCCATAAGTTACTGAAATATAAATTTGAGCAGTCATTGGAATCAACAACATTAGTAAATACATATAATCCATAATCTATACCTCCTCGTAAGTAGTACCTTCTCTAGTATCAATTAACTTAATACCCTTACTATATAATTCATCTCTAATTGAATCAGCAAGTTCATAATCCTTACTCTTCTTTGCATTATTTCTCTTTTCAATTAATTTCATAATTAAATCATGATCTTCTCTTTTAGCTTCATCCTTTTTTAATAAATCAAGCGCTAAAACCCTATCAAAAGATCTAATAAGTTCAATCTTAGTTGTACCATTAATAGTTTCATCTTTAAGTAAAGAATAAATAACCGTAATCGCATTAGCCGTATTTAAATCATCAGTAATACATGCAGTAAATAAATTAGTATAATTTTCAAAATCACCATCACTAAGAATTCCATCTTCTTTTAAATTAGCAATTTTATTTTTTAACTTCTTATATTCATTCTCGGCCGCATTTAGGGCATCAAAAGAAAATATTAATTGTTTACGATAATGACTATTTAAACACATATATCTAAATGACAAAGGGTTATATCCCTTATTAATTAAACTATCAACAGTAACAACATCACCATGACTCTTACTCATCTTACCATCAATACTCATTAAATGCTCTGTATGTACCCAGTAACTACACCATTTATGTCCTAAATATGCTTCACTTTGAGCAATCTCATTAGTATGATGAGGAAAAATATTATCAACTCCACCAGTATGAATATCTAAATATTCTCCTAAATTTTTAATTGATATACCAGAACATTCAATATGCCATCCAGGGTAACCTATTCCAAAAGGAGAATCCCATTTAAGTTCTTGATCTTCAAATTTACTCTTAGTAAACCATAGAGCAAAGTCAGCCTGATTTCTCTTATTACCATCAAACTCTACTCCATCTCTTACCCCAACAACCATTTCATCTTCTTTATGGTTAGTTAATTTATAATAATCATCTAATTTAGAAACATCAAAATAAACATTACCACCAGCTTGATAAGCATAACCATCCTTAAGCAACTTCTCTATAATCTTAATATACATATCAATATTATCACTCGCATTACTTACAATTTCTGGTCTCTTACAATTTAAAGCATCAAAATCCTTAAAAAAAGCATCAGTATAAAATTTAGCTATATCCAAAACACTCTTATGTTCCTTCTTAGCACTAGCAACCATTTTATCTTCCCCAGAATCAGAATCACTCTTTAAATGACCAACATCTGTAATGTTCATACATCTTTCAACTTTATAACCAATATATCTTAAAGTTCTATCTAATAAATCATTACATACATAATTTCTTAAATTACCAATATGTGCATAATGATATACAGTAGGACCACATGAATAAAAAGTAACCCTATCTTTATTATGAGGTGCAAATTCCTCTATTTTTCTAGTTAAAGTATTATAAATCTTCATAATTACCTCCTTACCCATAATTTTATCATTTATAATAAAAAAATAAAACAACATAACTTAAAAAAGTGATTACTTTACCATAATCACTAAGCAACTAACTCATTAAATCCAATTCTACTTGTCTCTTCATTATTAAATACAAATATAATCGAATTATTTAAATATACCTTCTCATTATTCATATTACTTATATAACCATTACTAATCATCGAATCAACTAAATTTCTAATAATTCTACCAGCCTTATCATAATTATTAAAGCAAATAATTGAATAAGGATTCTCATCTATTTTATCATATAAATAATTATTATTAATTAACTTATTAACTCCAAATTCATCATTAAACTCTAAACAATTAATATTAATTAAATTAATTCCTAACTTATTAGCAATATAACTAATTATTTTCTCTTTATTTTTACTCTCACCATTTAAAAACATATACTTATTAAACTTATTATCTCTAATAATATTCAATATATTTTTAACAATCAATTCATTATATTTTTTCTCAAGTTCACATTTAACTTCATTAAACTTACTATTATCTATATTAATAATATTAACTCTCTCCTTAATTAAATTATCTACATCTACCATTTTAATGTTCATATCTTTAGATTTATTAACATAATTATCAAGTATTTTCTTAGAACAAACTGTATCTAACACTTCTATTGATTTATCTGGATTGTATAAATTAGGCATATATTTATCCGTATTACTAATTATATAATTAACTATATTTTTATTTATCTTTAATTTATAGTAATCTTCATAACTCTTCTTAACTTTATTTAATATAAATTCCATATCTTTTAAACTTGGTTCATTAACCATAATAGGAGTAAATCTTCTAAGTAAAGCCTGATCTTTCTTAATATATTCATTGTATTCACTTATAGTAGTAGCTCCAATAATTTTTATATCCCCATTACATAAATAAGGTTTTAATATATTACCAGCATCTATTGCTCCTTCACTAGAACCAGTTTTCATAATTGTATGAATTTCATCTATAAATAAAATTATATTTTTATTTTTAATACACTCTTTAATTAAGTCATTAACCCTTGCTTCAAATTCTCCTCGATATTTAGTTCCTGATATTAAAGTACTTACCTGAACTGAAACTATTTTTTTGTTTTTAAGTTCTGCCGGAACATCTCCATTGTTTATTCTTCTAGCAAGTTCTTTAACTAAAGCCGTCTTTCCAACACCCGCATGTCCTATTAACAAAGGATTATTTTTATTTTTTCTTAAGAGTATCTCCATAATATTTGTTATTTCTTTATCTCTTAAATATATTTTATCAATTACCTCATCATTTAGAACTTTACCAAATTCATTTAAAACACCTTGATTATTAAGTTCTAAAGAAAGAGCATCTAAATCAATTCCCATATTATTAACTATACTATAACCTATTCCATCTTTATAAGATAACAAACTAGATAACAAATAATATTCATCTAATTCTTTATTATCTTTATCTGAATTTTCTCTTGCTTTATTAATTACTAATTTTAATAAAGGAGTATATAAAATATATTTAGACTCTTTAGTAGCACTTCCTATAATTTTAAGTAAATTCTTTTTATAATTATAATAATTTAAATTATATTTATAACATATTTTACTAATATTTTTATTCTTTAATAAAGATAATAATAAATGTTCAGTTCCAACATAAGGATGATGACAACTAAGCATTTCTTTTTCTGCAACTTTAAGTATTTTATTTGTTTCACTATTATAACAATTTTTCATGATTTATCTCCCATAATATTCTATGAATATAATGGTTTAAGTATTAAAAAAATATTCAGGTTTCCCTAAATATTTTAATATATTTTATTTATTTTCTTCATGAAATAATTTATACTTTTGAACTTGACTATTAACTAGTTCTAAATCATCTCTATAATTTAATCCCATAGCAGTTTTTACTCTTTTTAATGTTTCAGAAGCTTTCTTTCTTGCTTTATCACTTCCATTAAACAATATTTGATAAACTTCAGGTATATTTTTTTCTAATTCATGTCTTTTGGTTCTAATTGGTTCCAAGATATCCTCAAGAACATAAATAAGAAATTTTTTTACCTTTATATCTCCTAATCCACCGCATTCATAATGGGCTTTTAATTCATCCAAATTTTTATATTCAATCTCATCAGTTTCTGAATTTTTAAAATATTCTTTAAAATGTTTCTCCTTAGAAAATGCCTCCAAATAAATAAACACAGTGTTACCTTCCGTTTTACCAGGATCTTCAACTCTAATATGATTTGGATCAGTAAACATTCCCATTACTTTTTTTCTTACTTCATCGGGAGTATCTGCTAAGTATATACAATTTCCTAATGATTTACTCATTTTAGCTTGTCCATCTATCCCCGGTAATCTATGACAAATATCACTTTTTGGCAACATCGCATTTGGCTCAACCAAAACATCACCATACAATCTATTAAAAGTTCTTACTATTTCTCTTGTTTGTTCAATCATTGGTAACTGATCATCACCTACTGGTATAATATTAGCATTAAACGCTGTTATGTCAGCAGCCTGACTTATTGGATATGTCATAAAACCAACTGGTATACTATTTTCAAAATTTCTATAAATTATTTCCTGCTTAATAGTTGGATTTCTTTGAAGTCGGGATAAAGTAACTAAATTCATATAATAGAATGTTAAATCACTCAATTCAGGTACTTCTGACTGTAAAAATATTGTACATTTATTAGGATCAATTCCACACGATAAATAATCAAGTGCTACTTCTATCACATTATCTTTAACTTTTTGAATATTACCATAATTATCAGTAGTTGCTTGTGCATCAGCTATTTCTATATACATCTCATCATAATTACCAAAATTTTGTAATTCTAATCTTTGTAATAACGAACCTACTAAATGTCCTAAATGTAATCTCCCAGTTGGTCTATCACCAGTTAAAATAACATTTTTCATAACTTAAATCCTCCTAATTTTTTACTATATAAATAATAATCATTAATAAATTTAACATTATCTCCATTTATATAAATAGCTGATTCATTAGGTAATCCAATTAAATCATATTCATAACAATTTTCTTTTACTTCACTAACCTGCATCAAATCATTAATATCATAATGAGGAACAATAGAATAATTACATAGTCCAAATCCCTTAATAAATCTTGCTTTATCATTTAATTCATATTTAGGAATAAAAATATTTTCTGCTAAATTCATTGATCCAGCACTAACACCAATTATAAATGCATCTGACATTTTTATATATTCTAAAAGATCGTTATCAATTACAAATTGATTTTGTAACAAAGGATCTCCTCCCATAAAATATATTATATCCACATCTAAAAACAAATTTTTATCAAATTCTTTAATGTTTCTATTATCAATTAAATATGTATTTTCAATTTCAACTCCACACATGCCAAACATCTTAATAATACCTAAAGAATCATCTTTACCATATACTTGTTTATCATTTTTTTCATATTTATCCGGATTAGCCGAAATACATATTATACTTCTTTTACCACTTAAATTTTTATTTATTATTTCTTTAACATCTTCTATATATCCTTTTCTTTTATCGGGACCACTTAACATTAATATTTTTTTCATAATCTATCTCCTATCACATATTTCTTATTTAAAAATTATTTCAAATTCCTTACAAGTACGCCAACAATATTTATCATTATCAAATATAACGATATCTTTATCACCTATCATTTTAATTTCATTATTAGAAATCAATATAACATCTTCTTCTGGTATATATAATGTTTTAAAATTTTTAGAATAACTTTTTAAATATTCTTCATTTTTATTAAAATGAGATTCTTTTAAATGACACAAAAGAGAATAATCTTTTAAATAATTAAATCCACCTAAATCACATATATTTACATCATTTCCATCATCTATTAAAGCACTATTTATATCCTTACCAAATATAATAGCACCAGCACTACCAGCAAAAATAACTCCATCATTATTTAAATAATCTGTAATTTTATCCCAATTAGAATACTCTTTTAAATCTTTTAATAATTTAAATGTATTACCACCACCTATAAATATAGCAGCATATTCATTAAAATCTTTATTAGATAAGTCTAAAGAATTTCTAACCATATCAAATTTCGTACCACCAAAATTTTTAATTTCCTCGCTAAACCACTCATAACAACTATTATATTTTTCTTCATGCATAGCTAGTGGTATATATAAAATAAGTTTATCTTTATCAATACATTTTTCAAATTCTTTATAAGCATCAATTACTTGTTTACCACTTCCACCACCACATAAGAATAACTTCATTTTAATTCATCCTCCCTTTATTTAAACAATTAATTATATCTTCCATACTAATTCGATATAAATTACTATCAATAAGTTTAAAACCAATATGACCAAAAACTTTTTTTAGACAATTCATTATCACTACTATTATGACTAATTATAGTTTATATTTCATTTAAAAAATAAATTTGCTAATTAATTATTATTTAAAATTATTTTACTTTATTATTTATATTCATTCAACTATAATATTAATTATTTTAATAAAAAATACAATAGATAAACTATTGTTTTCGAACTTTCTTTAGAAAGTTCT
>DJSP01000022.1 GCA_002438065.1 Caryophanales bacterium UBA6331
AACATATTATACACTAACTTATCATGTCGAGATTGTAGTAATCTACTTGATAATTTTTACCATCTTTTGCAGTTGTCGCAAAATTTGCGACAGTTGAATTATCCAATTCTTCTTTTAAAACATTATTAATATGTTTCCTAATTGTTTTATAATCTCTACCAAACAATTCAGCCATTTGATTAGCGTTTAGCCATACAGTTTCATCTTTCATATTAACATCAAGTTTTACATTTTGATTTTTAAATAATACAATTTCATTCTTCATAACTTTCCTCCTTCATAACTTTCCTCCTTCATTGTATAAATTTAATTAAAGTATCTAATATAATAATTATATATATTATCTACTTTTGACTTGTAACTGCTATTATACACATTAAACATTCGCTCATCAATGAAATTTCGTTAAATATATTAATTTCTTTAAACCATTTTATTTACTAGTAAAATTTATTTACTATAATTAGGTTATTAGCTTAAAGGCTTTTTATTATATATTTGATATAACATTTACATAAAGAAGGCGACATTAAATGGACGTTAAAGATATTAAAAAGGCATTAGTTGAACAAAAAAGTATGAATTTATCTGGAAATCTTTATCATAAAACTCAAATTGATTTTGCATATAATACGAATCATATTGAAGGATCAACTATTACACCAGATGAGACAGCAAGCATATATGAGACTGGAACAATTCTTACAAGTAAAGATAAAGTTATAGTTCTAAAAGATGCAACTGAAACTAAAAATCATTTTACATTATTTAAGTATATGCTTGATACAATTGATGAAAAATTATCAGAAGATATGATTAAAAAATATCATTTTATTTTAAAAGATGGTACTTTAACTGATAGTGAAAGAGAATGGTTTAATGTTGGAGACTACAAAAAGAAAAAGAATTTTGTAGGAAATATAACAACTTCGTTACCTAAAAATGTATCGTCAGATATGAAACAATTGTTAAATTGGTACGATAATATTTCTAAAAAAACAATAGAAGATATAATAGAGTTTCATGTTAGATTTGAAAAAATTCATCCTTTTCAAGATGGTAATGGACTAGTTGGTAGGATGATTATGTTTAGAGAATGTTTATATAACGATATTATGCCTTTTTACATAGAAGATCGAAACAAAGATTTTTATATAAGAGGAATAAAAGAATATCAAAATAATAATGAAAATGGATATTTAATTGATACCTGTTTAAATAGCCAAGATAATTATGAAAAACTTGTTAATTATTTTTTAGGAGACGAAGAGTAAAAATATTTAAATTCATTTTTTGATATTAATTTACTGTTTATGTATGATTATTAGTATGATACTATATTTATAGTGATGGTAGATGAATTATTTAAAGAAGTATAAGAAGTATAAAAAATATATAATATTATTTTGTGTGATGTTGTTACTATCTTTTTTCTTTCCTTTTTCAGGCGATGGGGTAGTAAGAGTTTAAGTATTAGTACAATTAAAGAAATATATAATGATTTATTTTTAAATGGAAGATGGTTAGGAAATTTTATTGCGATATTTATATCTCATAATCATTTAATTAAAGCATTGGTGATTTCAATAGTTAGTATATTATTAGTCTTTATAATTGATAAGCATGAAAAAATCTCATTGTGGATATTCTTGCTATTAATACTTTTAATGCCTGTTAATAGATTTACGCAAGTTATTATTTGGGGTAGTGGATTTAGTAATTATATGATTAGTACATTACTTTTTATAAGTGTTTATTATTTGATGAAAAAATATTATAAGAAAATAAATAGTAAATGGTATGAAAAAATGGAAATATTTATTGTTGCTATGTTAAATTCATTAGTAGTTGAAAATATAACTGTTGGTACTTTAATGATTTTATTTATCTATAATTTAATATATATTATTAAACATAAAAAAGTTAATATTAACTTAATAATTATGTTTATTGGTAGTATTATTGGAGCAATTATGATGTTTATTCATCCAAGTTATTTAAATTTAATATTTGGTACTACTATAAATGATAGATATATTCCTCAGAGTTCTAGTACATTACTTTTAACAATCAAAAATAATTTATTGTACGGAATATTTATGAATATGATTAATGAAAATATACTTTTAAATGGATTTATATTGTTTGTATTTTCTTATTTATATTTAAAGGGAAAGATTAAAAATATTGTATTATTAATTATTTTTTATCTATTAACTTTAATAACTATATTGAGTGGATTATTTGATTTTAATAAATATTTTACATTTGTAATTGATTTGATTTATATGGGCTATTATTTTTATTTAATATATAAATTAGTTAAGTTTAATAAAGAAATATGGGAAATAATTTTATTAATTATATGTGTTATTTTGCCTCTTGTATTTATACATCCTTTAGGAGAAAGATTATTCTTTTTACCTTATGTGTTGATTATTATTTTAATGTTTAGAATTTTAAGTATAAATGAAATTGTTATTAAAGATTATGTTTGGATTAAGATTTTTACATTGATTTTATATACTTTACTTTTGTATGTAAATATTGAAAATTATAAATGTGAAGTTAAAAGAGATAATTATATTAATGATAATTTAGATAAAAAGATAATCGAAGTAGATAGTTATAAGTTTCCTAAATACGTTTGGTTTGATAAAATAGATGGAGAATATTTTGGAAGATATTATGATTTATATCATGGATATGATGAAAAAATTAGATATGAGATAAGGGAGAAATAAAATGATAGAAATAAAAAATTTAACAAAAAGTTATAATGGGGTAAAAGTGGTTGATAATGTTAATTTAAAGGTAAATGATGGTGAGATTTTTGCGTTTATTGGTCATAATGGAGCCGGTAAAACTACAACAATTAAATCAATAGTAGGAATAAACAATTTTGATAGTGGAGAAATATTTATTAATGGTAAATCAATAGTTAATGATGCTGTAAATGCGAAAAAGGATATAGCGTATGTTCCTGATAATCCAGATTTATATGAAAATATGAAAGCAATTGATTTTATTAACTTTATTTGTGATATGTATGAAACTCCTAGTGAATTTAGAATGGAAAATATAACTAAATATGCTAAGATGTTTGAAATAGAAGATAAATTAAATAATGAAATATCAACTTATTCTCATGGTATGAAGCAAAAGATTGCCCTCATTGCCGCTTTAAGTCATGATCCAAAAGTTTTAATTATGGATGAACCTTTTGTAGGACTTGATCCTAAGGCAGTCTTTGATATGAAAAATATTATGAAAGAAATGTGCAAGGAAGGAAAATGTATTTTCTTTTCAACACATATATTGGATGTTGCGGAAAAATTATGTGATCGTGTAGCAATTATCAAAAAAGGAAAAATAGTTAAAGTTGGTAAGATGAAAGAAATAATGGGAGATGAATCATTAGAAGAAGTATTCCTAGAATTAGGTGAGAACTAATGAAAAAGTTATTTTCCTTAATTAAAGCAGTATGTTCACAAGATATGGATTTATTTAAATATAAAAATAATGGAAATAAATCTTCTAAAATATTTTTATTTACCTTTTTAAGTTTAATGTTAATGATATCTTTTGGAGTATATTACTTTATGCTTGCCGATAGTTTACAAAAGGTTAATCTAACTTATTTAATGTTAGGACTTTCACTTGTTATACCTACCATATTCGTGTTTATGCAAGGTCTTTATAAATCCCAAAATATTTTATTTGAAGCCAAAGATAATGATTTATTAATGTCTCTACCGATAAGTAAAGGATGTTTGATTTTTATTAGATTCTTTAAAATGTATTTATATGAATTAATATATGGACTATTATTTACGTTACCAGCTATTGTTGTATATATTTATTTTATTAAAGTAAATTATTTATTTTACATTGTTACATGTATTATGATTTTAATGATACCTATTATTCCAATTGTACTTTCTAGTTTAATTGGATATCTAATTAAAAGATTTTCAGTTAAATTTAAAGCTAAAAAACTAGTACAAATTATTAGTACATTTATAATGTTTTTTGTAATTCTTTATTTTTCAAATAATAGTGAAGGATTAATAGAGAATATAGCAAGTAATGCATCTAGTATAAACGATATTATAACTAAAATTTACTATCCAATTGGAGCTTATATTAATTTAGTTAATAATTTTAATATCTTAAATTTAATAGTATATTTAATCATAAATTTATTACCAATTTTATTGTTTGTTTATATTTTAAATAAATCGTATTTTATGGTTATTAATAAATCTAGGATTAATAGTTATAGTAAAAATAAAGAATATAAATATGATCAAAAGAAGATAATGAAAGCTTTAGTTATTAAAGATCTTAAAAGATATTTTTCATCAACTGTTTATGTTTTTAATACTTTTTTTGGACTTGTTCTTATGGTTTTAGCAACCATTGGTTTATGCACTAATTTTAATGCAACAATCGAATATATTTTAAGTGGAGAAATACCGGGAATAGATATAAACTTTCTTTATAGTATGGCTCCTAAAGTATTTTTCATAATAGTTTTAGTTCTTTCATTTATGACAAGTATTACTTCATCATGTATATCTATTGAAGGAAAAACTTTCAATATTTCAAAGAGTTTACCAATTAATACTAAAAAAATATTATTATCTAAAGTTATATTTAGTATTTTATTAATTATTCCAGTTATGTTAATATGTGATATTATTTTCTTTATTAATTTTAAATTAGAAATAATAGATTATATTTTAATTATTTTAGTTAGTATTGTAGCACCTACTATTTCTTCCTTATTAGGTTTAATAATTAATTTGAAATATCCTAAGATGGATGCAACAAGTGATACAGAAGTTGTTAAACAAAGTATAAGTTCTATGATATCCGTATTAAGTGGGATATTTATTTCAATTATCGTTATAGCGTTATGTGTAGTTTCGATGCTTGGATTTATTAAAATTGGAATAAACACTATGCTAATTATATGTATGTTTGGATTAATAGTATTAATGATTGTATTAATATTAATTCTTAATAATTATGGTGTTAAAAGATATAGAGAAATTGAAGTATAAAAAATTTTATAAATAATTTATTTATTTTTAATAAGTACTATGTTATCATTAAAATAGTGAAAGGAGTTTGACTTGTGTGGTAAAGAAAAATAATATAAAAAAGGATGAAGAAGAAAATATTATTAAAGATATGAAATCTATAAAAAGATTTGTTTATTTATTAATAACTTTAATTGGTTTTTTTACTATTTATGTCGTAATTTTAGGTACATTGATTTACTTATTTATTAAAGAAAAAACTATTGATGAAATTTTAGTAAATGAACCAATTATGTCTTTTTTAGGAGATTTTTGTGGATATTCTGATGCAACAGCTGTAACAAATTTAGTTAATGATATTAAGCTTAACAGACTTTCAATATTAAATATTTATCAACCAATATTATTATTAATTGTTATTTCTGCAATTCTTATTGTAACTTTAATTTATATCTTTAAAATAGTTAATAAGGTTTCAACTAAAGATGAATTATTTACTGAAGAAAAATTGAAATATGCATTAATAATAAGAAATTGTTGTTTTATTATGGTATTTTTAGCTTTTTTTAGTTTTTTATTTGTTAATGAATATATTTTTATTATTTTGCTTTGTATTGATATATTTACGGTTGTTATTTATTATTTGTTTAAACAATGTGTGCTTTATAATAAAGAATTAAAAAATAAGTAAGTAAAATAAAAAATATCGCTGTGTACTAGATTGTTAGTGATAAGGTATTTTCAAATATAAATTTATATTGTATAATATAGATGTTGGAGATAAATATAGAAAGTAAATATCTCTAATTAGCCAGTCATTCTATATTTATCTTCAACAAATAAATAATTGGCTGGCTAATTAGAGATATTTTTGTATGAGAAAATTAAAAATGGAAAATATTATTGATATATATAACTTATTACCAGAAGAAATAGATAATGCAATTAAAAAATTATCTACTGCTTTAAATATTGTTAAACATAGAAAAAATACAAACTCTAAATTTATTGATAAAGAAAAGAAAGATTTAATTTGTCCATTCTGTGGTTCAGTAAAAATTATAAAAAATGGGCATGATAAAAATAAAGTTCAAATATATTCTTGTAAGGACTGTTTTAGAAAATTTAATTCATGTTCTAATACACCTTTAGCTCATACTAAATTAACATATGATCAAATTTTAATATTTTTTGAATGTATGAATGATAAATTATCTATTAGAAAGACTGCGGCAAGAATGCAATGTAATAAAATTACTGTATTTTTACTTAGACATAAAGTATTAGAATGTATATCAACCATTAGAAAAAATACAAAAC
>DJSP01000077.1:0-985 GCA_002438065.1 Caryophanales bacterium UBA6331
AATTAAAGAAAGAACTAAAAGATTATGGATTTGATGCTATTTTAATTGAACCTTTGGATAAAAAAGATATAGAAGTTAATTTTAAATAGATAATGATCTTATTAACGGAGATAATTTATGATTGTTAGTAATTTATGTAAACAAATTGGTGATAAAAAGATATTAGATGGTGTGTCATTTGTTGTTAGTGACAATGATAAGATAGGTTTAGTTGGAACAAATGGAGTTGGAAAATCAACTTTATTAAAAATATTGTCTAAAGAACTTGAATTTGATTTAGGTAAAATAAATTATGTGGGAAAGACAATAGCGTATCTCAAGCAGGAGATATCAAATGATTTTAATGATTTAACTATTTGTCAATTTGTAAAAAAAAAGAATGTTGGATAGATATTTTAGAATTAGAGATAAAAGAATTAGAAAATGAGTTATGTGATTCAAATATGGATCAGTATAATAGGTTATTAAATAAATATTTATTGTTAGATGGATATTCTTTTGAATATAAATTAGAATCTGTTTTAAATGGCTTAAATTTTAAGAAAAATATAAATGTTAAAGTTGGTGAATTATCTGGTAGAGAAAAGATAAAAATATTATTATCTATTCTAATTTTAAAAAATGGAGATATCTTGTTACTTGATGAACCCACAAATAATTTAGATAGTGATGCGATTAATTGGTTAGAAGGTTATTTAAAATCAATTAAAAAAACTATAATAGTGGTATCTCATGATGAAATATTTTTAAATAATATTTTAAATAAAGTTTGGGAACTTAAGAATGGAAATATTTTTCAGTATAATATTGGTTATGAAGATTATTTGAGGCAAAAAAATAGAGAATATGAACAAAGTAAATTTGAATATATTAAATCTATTGAATAAAGAGATAAAATTAAAAAACAAATACAGATAGCAAAGGAATGGACTAATAAAGGAAATAATAAAAAAACTTATAAAGATAATAATAAGATTGCTAATAA
>DJSP01000077.1:1038-5316 GCA_002438065.1 Caryophanales bacterium UBA6331
TAATTATGTCAAAGAAAAAACTAATTTTGGAAATATATCTAAGTTAACTAGTGAACTAAAAAATTTAGAAATACCTGAATTTAAAGAGAAAAAATCATTAGATATTTTCTTTAATTTTTATGAGAAGAAAAGTAATAAAGATATTTTTTTATATAATTTAAGTATTGGATATAATAAAAATATTTTATGTAAAAATTTAAATTTAATAATACCATTTGGTTTGAAAGTTAATATAGTTGGTTCAATGGTTCTGGGAAAAGTACTTTACTTAAGACAATATTAGGAATAATAAATCCTATAAGTGGAATTGTTAGTATTGGTAGTGGAGTAAGATTTGGTTATATTTCTCAAAATACATTAGAAGAAAATATTGATGAAAGTATTTATTCTTATTTGGTATGTGGAATTAATAATATAGATAAATCTAAAGTTTTTATGTTGATGGATAAGATAGGAATTAATTATGAAGGTAAAGATAAGTTATATTCAACATTATCTCCATGTGAAAGAACAAGGGTTAATATTGCAAAGTTAGCATTAAATAATGTAAATGTTTTGATTTTAGATGAAGTTACTAATCATTTAGATAGTGAAGCTTTGGAATTAATTTATGAGTTAATAAAAGTTTTTAAAGGGACAATTATAAGTGTTTCTCATAATAGAAAATATAATGAGATTTTAAATCCAAATATTACTTTTAATTTTAATAAAGATGTAAATATAGATTTTAAATAATTCGACAAAAGTTTACATATCTTGACAATAGTTGTCAGGATATTTTCTTTTTATTTGTCATATTTAAGTGTATAATTAAAGTACGTGGTATTTATATTATAAAAGATGAAAAGGAGAGAAAATGAAAACCAAAATACAGGTGTTTATGGTAGATGATAACAAAGATGTTGTCTCTGAAGTAAAGAAGTATTTTAGTAGTAAGAATGTTGGTGTAGAAATAGTAGGATCTTGTTCTAATGGAGAAGATGCTCTAAATGAATTAAAAAAGAATTATGCTAGTTATGATTTAGTTTTAATGGATTTAGTTATACCAAAAAGAGATGGACTTAGTGTCTTAGAAGAATTAAAGAAGGAAAATATAAATATTAAGAGTATAATTACTACGTGTATTAATTCGGTTGATATAATAAAAAAGTGTATGGATGTTGGAGTAAGTTATTATATGTTAAAACCATATAATTTAGATTCTTTAGCTGATATTATTAAGAAAATTGTTAATAATAATAATAGAACAAGAATTGATAATAAGGATTTACAACAGGCTATAACAAATTTATTACATTCACTTGGAATGCCTAGTCATATTAAAGGTTATAGTTATATAAGAGATAGTATTAGTTTAATGTACAATAAACCTAGTATGTTAGGTGCTATTACAAAAGAATTATATCCAGAAATTGCTAATATGTATGATACAACTTCATCAAGGGTTGAAAGAGCAATTAGACATGCAATTGAGGTAAGTTGGACTAGAGGAGATTATGAAGTAATGGAAGAAATATTTGGTCACTCTGTTGATTATGATAGAGCAAAACCGACTAATTCAGAGTTTATAGCTACTTTAGCAGATAAACTAAGATTAGAAATACATTAATCAAGGATAGCTTAGGCTGTTCTTTTTTGTTTTTCAATAATTAAATTATTAACAAATAATTAAAGCATGTGCTATAATAAAAGCATTGAATGAGATGCAATTACGAAGGAGTTGATTGTCATGTACAATTTTAAAGAAGTAGAAGAAAAATGGGAAAAGAGATGGGATGAAGAAAAAAGTTTTAGAGCTATAGATTTTCATCCAACTAAACCTAAATATTATGTGTTATATGAATTTTTTAATATAAGTGGAAATTTACATATGGGTCATTTAAAGGGATCTGTTCCAGCTGATGCACTAGCTAGAATGAAAAGATTTCAAGGATATAATGTTTTATTTCCAATAGGTGGAGATTCTTTTGGTTTGCCTGCTGAAAATGCGGCAATTAAAACAGGAATAGATCCTAAAATATTTGTTGCTAATGGAATGAAAAATGTTCTTGCTCAGTCTAAAAGAATTGGTTTGTCATTTGATTATGATAGAGCGTTTGCAACTAGTGATGAAGATTATTATAAATGGACACAATGGATATTTTTACAATTTTTTAAAAATGGTAAAGCATATAAAAAGAAGGGTGTTGTAAATTTTTGTCCTAATTGTAAGACTGTGCTTTCTAATGAAGATTCTCAAGGTGGAATTTGTGATAGATGCCATGGTAAAGTAATTCAAGATGAAAGATGGGTATGGTTCTTAAAGATGAGAGAATACTCTGAAAAACTTCTTGGTAATGTCGATAGAATTAATATGAATGAGAATTTAAAAGAACTTCAAAGAAATTGGATAGGTAAAAGTGAAGGATTAAAAGTAACCTTTGAAATAGTTGATGAAAATAATAATAAATTAACTAATGCGGAAATATTTACAACTTGTCCAGAAACTATATATGGAATAACTTTTATGGTTATGGCTCCTGAACATGAATTAGTTAATAAATTAAAAGATAATATTAAAAATTATGAAGAAGTTAAAAAATATCAAGATGAAACAAAATATAGAAGTGAACTTGATCGAATTAGTAATCAAAAAGAAAAGACTGGATGTATATTGGAAGGATTATATGCAATTAATCCGGTTAATGGAAGAAAAGTTCCTATTTATATTGCTGATTTTGTTTTAGCTGGATATGGTACGGGAATGGTTATGGCTGTTCCTACTCATGATCAAAGAGATTATGAATTTGCTAAAGAATTTAATATTCCAATGATTCAAGTAATAGAGGGCGATGTAAGTAATAACGCAGTTGAAAAGATGGAATATTTAGCTAATAACTATAAGATGATAAACTCTGAAGAATTTAGTGGTTTACCAGTTAAAGAAGCTAAAGAAAAGATTATTGATAAATTAGTTAATACTCATGTTGGTGAAAAGGTAGTTAATTATAAAATGCAAGACTGGTCATTCAATAGACAAAGATATTGGGGAGAACCATTCCCAATCGTATTCTGTGATAAGTGTGGAACAGTTCCAGTACCTGAAGAAGAATTACCTGTTAGATTACCAAAAACTCATGATTATATGCCTAGAGAAGATGGTGCATCTCCTTTATCTAAAATAGAAGATTGGGTAAATTGTAAATGTCCTAAGTGTGGTGGACCTGCTAAAAGAGAAACCGATACAATGCCTAACTGGGCTGGATCAAGTTGGTACTGGCTTAGATATTGTGATCCTAAAAATAATGAAAAATTAGCAGATTTTGATAAACTTAAGTATTGGGGAAGTGTTGATTGCTATACAGGTGGTACTGAACATATAACTAGACACGTGCTTTATGCATTCTTCTGGCAAAATTTCCTATATGAAATAGGTGCAGTACCTTCAAGAGATCCATTCTTAAGAAAAATGGGTAGTGGATTAATTTTAGATGATACTGGTAAGAAGATGAGTAAGAGTTCAGCAAATGGTGTATCACCTATGGAAGTCATTGATAAATATGGTTCTGATGTAGCAAGACTTCATGTTCATTTCTTAGGTGGTTATGAAGATAATATAGCTTGGACATATGATGGAATAAATGGAATCGTTAACTTTATTAATAAAGTATGGGATCTACAAAATATTGTAAAAGAAGATGAAGAATTATCAAGTGAACAAGAATATGATTTAAATTCACTTATAAAAAAAGTAACTGAAGATTTAGAAGATTTAAAATTAAATACATCAATTGCAGCTTGTATGAGTTATCTTAAAAAAGTAAGAGAACGTGGTTATATAACTAAGAGAGAATTAAAATCATTCTTAATTGTATTAAACCCACTTGCACCTCATATAACAAGTGAGTTATTTGAAATAGTATTTGATAAAAATATAATTGAAGAATCATGGCCAAAATATGAAGAAAATAAATTAGTAAAAAATACCTTTAATTTAGTTGTTCAAGTTAATGGTAAGATTAGGGGAAAAATAGAAGTTACAACAGATACTACTGATGAAGAAATGGTTGAACTAGCTAAGTCTATTGATAATGTTAAAACATTTATAGATAATAAAGAAATAGTTAAAGTTATAACTGTTCCTAAGAAGTTAGTTAATATTGTTGTTAAATAAGTATAATAATTAAGAATAGCTTAGGCTGTTCTTTTTTTGAATGAAAAGTTATTGAGTTATTGAAAAATTATTAAAATGAGAATAAATAATCAACTTAAATAATTCGTGTCAATAACTTTTGAAAA
>DJSP01000071.1 GCA_002438065.1 Caryophanales bacterium UBA6331
CATTAAATCATCATTTTCAAATATTATATCTTTATTAATTTTAGGAACTTCATTCCAATTATAAAATTTAAATTTTGCATATAAAGATGGAAAAACCGGACCATGAATCCATGCTTCAGGTACTTCATCAAATAAAACATTGATTATTTGATCAGCACTTTGATTGTTTAATGCAATAAACCAAGAATAAGCATAATAAACCAACTTTTGTATTTTCTTAGGAGTTAATTCTGATTTTGTTAAGAAAAAATCCGCTATATCATAAGAATTAATTTCATTATCTTTTATCATATTATCCACTCCCTACTCTAAATTAATGATAACACAAACATACAACTTTTCCAATAAGTGTAAGTATTATTCTACAATATAATTTATGCACAGTCAATTAATAATTACCAATATTTATAGCAAAAAAATGTAACCGCACTGGTACTTCAGCACGACTACATTTCAAAAAAATTATAGCAAATTAAAAGCAGTAAAAAAAGAACTATAATTATTAAATATTAAAAATTCTTACAAAACTTTACACTTTACTTAACAAAAAAATTTAAAAATTCTAAAAAATATATTATATTTATAATAGAAGAGGTAATTTATGGAAATAACAAATAAAAATCCTAAAATAATAATGTTAGCAGGTAAAGCTCGTGCTGGTAAAGACACAACAGCTAGTTTTATTAAAGAATATGGAGAAAAAATTAATTTAAAAGTTATAAACTTACAATTTAGTTTTTATATTAAATATTATGCTAAATTAATAAGTTCATGGGATGGCTCTGAAGAAACTAAACCAAGAACCTTATTACAACAACTAGGAACTGATATCATTAGAGACAAAATTGATAATTATTATTTTATAAAAAGAATTGTTGATGATATTAAAGTACTTAGCTATTTTGCTGATATTATCACCATAAGTGATGCAAGATTACCAGAAGAATTAGATACAATAAATAGTACATATCCTAATGTTATCAAAATAAATATAGTTAGACCAGACTTTGATAATAGTTTAAACTTAACCGAAAGTATTCATCGAACTGAAACATCACTTAATAATTATAATGATTATAACTATGTAATTGATAATAATGGAACTTTAGAAGAATTACAAAAAAACATAAATAATATATTAAATTTAGAATATGGAAAGAAGGAATAAAAAATGAAAAATATTTATGTAATAACAGGAGGAGCATCTGGTATTGGTTTAGCCACAGCCAAAATGATGCCAAAAGAAAATAGTTTAGTAATAATAAGCGGAAGAAATGAAGAAAAACTAATAAATGCAACAAAAGAAATAAAAGAATGTGGTATTAATGTAGAATATTATGTATGTGATACATCAAATCGTGAAAACGTCGAAAAACTTGCTATATTTGCTAAAAGCAAAGGTAACGTAGTAGGTGTTGTTAACTCAGCCGGTGTATCAGGTACTGGTGTTTCATCAGAAAACGTTTTAAGAATTAATGCTTTAGGCACAAAATATATAAATCAAGAGTTTTTTAAAGTCATGGACGGAGGATGTATTTGTGATGTTGCTTCATGTTCAGCTTATACAATGCCTAAAATCTTAATTCCCGAAAAATTTTACTATTATGCTCTTAGAGATGAAAACTTATTTTTAGAAAAAATGATTAAAAGATGTAAATTATTAGGAAAAGAAAAAGCATCTCAAATTGCTTATTGTTTATCTAAAAACTTTGTAATATGGTATGTTAAAAATTGTGCATATAAATATGCTAAAGAAAAAAATATTCGCGTTGTTTCAGTTTCACCAGGATTTGTTCATACTCCAATGACCGTTAAAGAAGCAAATGAACCAGGTACACAGTTATGCTTGCACTATTCCGGATTTGATCGTGGTGCTAAACCAGAAGAAATAGGTTACTTAATAAGTTCAGTTATTAATCCTCAAAATGGTTACTTAACCGGTACTGATATCTTAGTTGACGGTGGAACAACATCTGCTGGCTTTGGAATCAAAGTAATTAATAAACCAGAATCAAGACCAGAAATTAAAGAAAATTGGTAAAAAAATTGCAAACAAAAATGATTAGTTCAAACTAACCATTTTTTATTTGTCTCTATTTAAAATAGACATCTTATCTTCACTAATTAACAAGTAATCTCCATAATCAGCATTATATGCATCAACATATGAAACATTATTTTCTCTATCATGTAAAATCATCAATCTAGAGCGCTCACTTAATAAATATTTTTTATAATTATTTTTAATTCCATCAACAAAACTATTCTCATTTGTTAAAGTATTTTTATAAATATAATTATATTTCAAAAATGGGTTAGCACTATCAGTATAATCTATATAAGCTAGAACATAATAATCTTTTTCTTCCATTATTATGCAATCATATAACGACTCACATTCAATCTCTACACTATAATTAGTGTTCAAATTAGTAAATACTAAATTATCATTATCATTTTTACTTAATTTAAATGAATATTTTTCAACAGTACTATTTTCTATATCTTCAGAATTTATAACCTTTTCATAACTTATAAAATATTCTTCATAATTATCTTTAGTTATTGAATATTTATCAATATTTATACTATCAAATTTATATGAATCACCAAAAGTATTACTAAAAGATGAAGAAATAAGTGTAAATACAAAAAACAATATAATACCTACAATTGAAAATATAATAACAGAACTCTTTTTCGGCTCTTCATCTATATTTTTAAAATAAGGTATCAAATTTAATAATTCAGCAAATATAGATAAAAATACAAATATTAAAGATACTATTGAAAATGAACTAACCATTTCAATTGTACTTTGAACAGGAGATATTTTGCTTAAAAATAATGAAAAATCCCAAAATCCATGTAAAAAGATTACTGACCAAATATTTTTAGTTTTATAATAAATTAAACCAAAAAATACTCCAGTTCCTGCGGCAGACAATGCTTGAGAAATAGTTGTAGGAATATCCTGGCCCATAGTATATATATTTCCTAAATGAATCAAACCAAAAATAATACCTGAAATAATAATGGAATACCATACACCTTTTTTACTATCCCCATATCTTTCCAAAAACTCATTTAATAACCAGCCACGACATAAAAATTCTTCTGCAACTCCAATAAGAAAACATCCAACAAATAAATTTAATAATGTATAACCATTAAATTTAAATGCTGCTAATCCAGAATACAATAATGTAAATAAAGTCGATCCTATAATAAAATATAAACCATAAAACAAACCTTTACTAAATTTTTCACGTGGTTGTGTAAAAACATAAGAATTTTTAAATAGTAACATTACAATTAATACCAATGATGCTAAAACTGCTTCATTAAGCACCAATGAACCTTGTGGATATTTTGAAATTGCATCAAATAAAGTATCAGAACCATAACCCCAAATTCCTAATTCTGTAATACTTAAAAATACAATTATCATTAAAAATGTATAAAGTATTACATTAGGTTTTTTTTATTCATTTTTACTATTCTCCCTCTTTGTATTGACTTTCTTGTAATAATTGATTCGGACATTTAAAGTCTTCTCCATTAACCTTACAAGTACTTGTATCATCACCATTATCAACACAAGAAGTAGCAGTTCCACAATAAAAACCTTGGTTAAAAGCCTCCATAAAAGCATCCGCATTCATTGCAATAACTACAATTGTCATTAAAGCATAGAATACAAATGGAAAAATAATTCCCATAACTGCATATTTTTTTCCTGAATAATTCTTCTTTTTTATTTCTTTAAGAGCAATAATTCCTAAAACAATGCAAGCAATAAATGATCCTATTTCTAATATATCAACAATAACAAATGATTTATCTAAATGATATAAAGCTAAATCAAATAATATCATAAATAAAAATACAAAAGATAATCCGAAAGCATAAAGTGCCTTTTTACTTACAGGACCTTTTTTATTTTCAACAACTTCTTCATCGTGAAATGTAATATTATTTTCATTATTCATTAAAAGTCACCTCCTTTCAAAATTACCATACAGAAACCCTATCTGATTTATTTACAAACATTTTATCTGTTGGTTTTATATTATAAATTTCATAAAATTTATCAGTCGAAGATAAGACTGCATTAACTCTTACTTTATCAAAAGAATGTACATCATTTTCAATTATTATCCTATTATAATAACTTGATTTTTGAGAACACCATAAATTTGCATAACTTTCAAATAAAACTATATAGTCTGTATCTAATGCTTTCTTATCTTCAGCTATTTTCAATATTATGTTCATACTACCTAAATCAGCAATATTTTCCGATAACGTATTATCACCAAATTCATTATATTTATCATAATATTTTATTACTTTTATATTTAATTTTTTAAAATTATCTTTATCAACTTCATTCCACCAATTAACATAGTTTCCTTTTTCATCATATTTACTTCCATTTGAATCAAGTGAATGTGTTAATTCATGTCCAATTATTGAACCCATAGTTCCCAAAATTTTATAATAATTATCTTCTAGATTTGTCATATCTAAATTAAAAACAGTTTTATAAGCATATATCATTCCAAGCAAAACTGATATACTATTATTATTTGGAGAATAATAAGCATTTGAAATTAATAAATCAATTCCATACATTATATTACCTTCTAAATATTGTTTATAAGCTTGACTTGTTAATTCTCTATTTAAATTAATAATATTATTCATATAATTATCACTAACATTATAATTATTTTCACAAAAAACAAATTCACTTGGAACACCAACAGTATATTTAATATTATTTAGTTTATTTTTTGCTTTAACTTTTGTTTCGTTTGTTAACCAATCTTTTTGATCTATTATCAATTTAAACGTATTAATTTCATCTTCAATCAATTTTGTATAAAATTGTTTTTCATTTTCTGTTAAAAATTTGTTAGAAAACTTTTCAGTTATCGTATCTCGGAAAAATTTATAAATATTATCATAAATAAATTCTTTTTTATCAAACTCTTTATTACTTGAATTTTCAACACTATTAAAAATATAATATTTTTTATAATCATTCATTTGTTTATCTATTTTATAATAATCTTCACCAATATATTTAGAATAATTTGTTAAAATTTTAACAATAGCATATATTTTTAAAGTTTCTAAATTATCTTGTGTTAAATAACTATCAATTTCTTTCATTTGATTTATATCTGCAACAAGAATTTTTTCATTATTTGAATATATATCGCTATATAAATTAACAATATCATTTATTGGAATATTAACTAATTCATCCTTTAATTGATCTAAATCATAAAATATATATCCTTTACTTGTATATTCATCTTTACCTCTTAAAGAAAATAAAGCTATATCACCATACATTTTCTGTAATTTTTTTACCATTATATTTGCTTCTTTATTACTATAACCATATGTTTCCAATAATGACATATCATATCTTTTTAAATAATTAAGATAAACTTTAAATTGACTATTTGTATAAATAACGTTATAAAAGAAAGAATAATCATTATTATCAGAAATTAAATTATAATCATATGTTAAAAAATCTAAAGTAAAATAAAATTTTGAACTTCCATTATCCTTAAAATTTACATCAGGATTAACAATAACATCCATACCCAGTTCTTTATTAAGTTTAAAAATAATATTTAAATATTCTTCAATACTATTAATATTTTTAATTAAATCAATATATTTATTTAATTCATTTAACATTTGTGAAGATTCAGAATTCATATAACTATTGTAAAAATCACATATTTTTTTATAATTTCCACTTTCATAGTCACTACATTTAGAAAGAATATCATCTATAATTAAATTTCTTTCTTCAATTATCTTTTTTTCTGTCTCAGTAAATATCGGATTCCAATAATCTTCAGTTCCTAAATTATTTTTATTTAAATATTTAAAGTTTGAATAATCATAAAAATCATCTTCCAATCTAGGTTGATAACCAAGTTCAATTTGATTTCTTACATTAACAACGGTTGTAATTTTATTACCAAATATTTTAATTAAACCAAAATATAATAAAATACCAATAATTACTAAAAAAATAATTACAACCTTATTTTTATTAAGATTCAACATCATCACTTCCCCTAGAAACAATCATTCCATCTTTTAAATAAACAATTCTATCAGAATAATTTGCCACTTCCATCGAATGTGTAACCTGTACAATTGTAATATTTTTTTCTTTATTTAATTTTTTAAATAACCTTAAAATCTCTTCACTAGAAACACTATCCAAATTACCAGTAGGTTCATCAGCCAATAATAATTTAGGCTCCATAATAACAGCTCTTGCTATTGAAACTCTTTGTTGTTGTCCTCCTGATAATTGTTTAGGCAAATATGTTCTTCTATTTTTTAATCCTACTATAGTTAATATTTCATCTAATTTTTCTTTATAATCACTAATTTTTCCTCCCGACATTATTACTGGTAGTAATATATTTTCTTCAACTGATAAATTTGGAATTAAATTGTAAAATTGAAAAACAAAACCTATTTTTTCACATCTTAACTTTGATTTTTCCGTATCATTTAAATTCATAATATCTATGCCATCAATTAAAATATTTCCTTCTGATGGAGTATCTAAACATCCAATTTGGTACAATAACGTAGATTTACCACTACCACTTTCACCCATTAATGATACATACTCACCATTTTTTATATTTAAATTAATATTCTTTAAAACTTCCAATGGGGTTGCTAACTCATCTGTAAAAATTTTCTTTAAATTAATAACCTTTAAGATATAATCATTATTCATATTTTAATTCCTCCACTATATTCAATTTTTTTATTTTTAATGCAATAACAAAATATATTATAAATAATATCAAAGCAAGTATTATAAATAATCCTAAATTTAATAACATATTAAACTTAAATGGTAAATATAAAACATTTAAATCATCAATAGTATAATACATTAATTTACAAAGAATATAAGAAATAGGTAAAGCTATAAAAATAGATATAAGATATGAAATTGACATTTCTTTAAATACCATTTTACATAACTGATTCTTATTCATACAAGTTGAATATAAAATAGCAAATTCCTTAGTTCTTCTTAAAAAAGCAACAGTTTGATTATTTATTATTCCTAATAAACAAAATAATACTATTAACAAAACAATAGTTACAATGGTTTTATATAAGCCATTATTTTCATCTTTAAGATTATTTAGATATTCTTCTTTTGTATTTATTTCTTTATAATCTGAAACTAATAATTTTGAAATATCATTTTTTGTTTCTTTAATTTTTTGAACATCATTTACATTAATAAAATAATATTGATGATCAGATGATGCTTCTCTATAAAAAATATCTCTTGAAACGATAATTGATCCATTACTAATAATATCTGTATTTGCAAAATCAACTATTACAAATTCATAAGCAACATCATAAGAAAAGCGTTTTGCTTTAGTTTCTAAATCCAAAATTATTAAATCTCCAACTTTTAATCCATATTTATCTTTATAATAATTACTAACTATAATCTCATTATTTTTTAAATTACTCCATTTTTCAAAATCAATATCAAAAACATTATACATATTTTTTAATAATATAGGATTTTCAGAATATATAAAGTTTATACTTTCATTATTATGTAATTTATTATTAGCAAATGTAATTGAATCATATGAAATACTACCATAATATAAAGAAGCAATTTCATTAACATTTTCTATTGATAATATATCATTAAATGTATTTAAAGATTCATATGACGAACTAACATAAATGTCACTATTAAATTCTTTTATTTTGCTATTATTAAGTTTAATATAATAGTTAAGAGCTGAACCTATAAGTATCGAAATACTTATTAACACAGTAATTATTATATTTGTTCCAACTTGTAATTTATTTTCATTAATATTATTAAAAGCAATTGATAATAACGGTTTAACACCTTTTACAAATATTTTCTCAAAGAGTTTAGTTATAAAAGGTAATAATAATGTTAGCGAAATAAATATGCTTAATATTGCAAACACACCAAAATAGAAATTCAATGAGTATCTAAAATAAACACTACCAACTCCAATAACTAAAAATATTAATCCAATTATTAATTTTGCTTTATTTCTTTTGAATTTAAAATCATGAACACTAAACATACAATCTTTAATACTCATTGTATTAAAATTTAGAATTTCATTTAATGACAATATTATTTGAAATAAGAACAAAAGAACTCCTGTAAAAAATATTATTAAAAAACTATAATAACTGTAACTTGGTACTGCATCAACACCAATAGTGATTGAAAGACTACTATATATAATATTAAATATTGCACCAATAAAAGAAGAAGCAAGAATCGCACCAAATATACCACTAATAAAGCCATAACAACCTTGTTCCATAATAAGGATTAAAGACATTTTTATTTTAGAAGCACCAACACTTCTAAAACTTCCAACAACAGGAATTCTTTCATTCATAATTACTTTAACTATAGAATTTAAAATAAAATATGCTACAATTAATACTAGCAATATCAAAATAGATATTATTTTGAAGGAACTACTCAAATCAGAAACTGCATTAAAATCACTTAATTTTACTACATTTAATTCATAATCATATTCAACATTAATTAATTCATCGTAAATTTTTGAAATCTTTTCATTTCCATCATATTTAGCAAGAAAAAAACTATATTTATTATCATTATCATTATTATTTAATTTTTTGTATAAATCCTCGTTTAAAAATATAAATGAACCAATATCTGATAACGAATCATTAGATAAATACTTTACCTTTAAAACATACCTATCTTTATTTAATGTATAATACTCTATTTCATCATTTAAATTAATATTATGTAGTTTAGCAAATGTTGAATCAATTATAACCTCATTGTCTGATAAACTAAAACCCTCATAATTAATTAACTTTTGTTCCATCGCTTTATTCATATCAAAAGCTGTATAATCTATTTCCATATATTCATCATTTTTATAAATATAACCAATTTCTGTAGATCTTAATCCTAAATATGAAAAATCATTTCTTAAATTAGACATACTATCATAATTGAAATTATTATCACTATTAGTATTATAAATTATAAAATCATAAGGATTACTACTAACCATTAATTTAGCAAAATCTCCCATATAAACCATAAAAGATAAAATCATTGAAACCATAAAACCAATTCCAAATAAGGTTACAAACATCAATAACGTTCTTACAATATTATCTTCCAAATTTCTCATAATATGTTTAATAAAAATTTTCATACATCACACTATCCTTCAAACTAAATTCATAAATCTAAAATATTTACCCCAAATAAAAGAAATATAATTTTTTAGTAAAAATTTCAAAAAAAATCAATAAAAAATGTAATAACAAATCATATAATCCCAAAATTGTTATCAAAAACATCAATAATATATTTTTTTAAATCACATCGCTTCACAAATAGAAACACATCAACACTTCTATACCTATCTTATTTATACATTTATTATACAAATAAAAAAAACATAAGTCTACAATTTTTTACAATATTTTAAAATTTCTTTCGCTATACTAATAAAGACAATATATTTTTCAAATAATAAAATAAAAATGAATTTAATCAGGTGATTGCTAATGAAATTAATTGATAATTTATCTTTAAATCTAAAATATTATCGAAAAATATATAATTTATCTCAAGAAAAATTTGCTGAAATTCTTGGTACAACATTATCTTACCTTAATCAAATAGAAAATAAAAAAGTAGATGTAAGGTTATCTACAGTAGATAAATATGCAAATAATATTAATAAATTTGATTCTAAAATAAATATTAATTCAGAAGATCTTATTACATATAATAAAAAACATATAACCAACTATACAAGAATAGACGAAAGAAAAAACAAATAAAAAAACTATCAACTACATTTTAGCTAATAGTTAAAAATTTTGTTACTATTTTTTAAATTTTAAATAATTCATTACCATATTTTCATAAATAATTTGTGCAACTAATATTAATGATACATTAACAAAAAATAATCCACCACATATAGCTGCATAAATATCAAGATCATTTTTCATAAAATCATTAAATATAAGTCACATAAAACAAATACATAAAAACATAATTGCAAATATTGCTAATCCTGTTATACACATTTTTACTTTTTTACCATATATTGTTTTATCAAAAGCAGCATGTGCCTTTAAAAGTTCATTATTTTCATCAGAATTCAAAGTATATTTTTTCATAACTATCACCACCTACTATAACAATTGTATCATACAAAATATTTTTTTAAATATAGACAAAAAAAGAAATGAATTAATTATTCCAAAATATTCATTTCTTCTTTTTATTTTTTTTGACTTTATTTTTGGTGCTACTCTTCTTATTTTTCTTAACACTTGTTTTACTTGCCCTATATAAATCTAAGTATAAACTAGTCTTATTAGCTAAAATATTATTTTTTAAAGAATCAATCAAAATCGTTCTCTTATCTTCTTCACTTAACTTATCAAAAAATTTAGTTAACCCCTTATCTTTATAATTCAATTTATATCTAGTTAATAATTCTTCATAAGATAAATCCTCAATTGACTTTCTCTTTCTTAATAACTTAACAATACTATCTTTATATTTATATCCTAAATATATTAATCCAACTGGAATAATTAAATAAAGTATCACAAACATATTAACTTTTTTAACACTTATATTAATAGTATAAACTGTATTAGATGTATCAGGAGCAGTAACAGTTATATAAATAACACTACCATTTTTTAAATTCTCATTTCCACTAATTACATATGATGCATTTTCATCATCAAGAACTGGACTAATATCTAAACTTTTATCATTTCTTTTAATTTCCAAATTATAATTTCTTACTTTTTTACTAAATTTTAAATTATAACCTTTTATATCAATAGATTTTAAATAACTATTATTAGAAAAAGATTCAATAGGTTTAATTATATTTAAAACATAAGTTTTTTCATTTCCCTCTTTATCAACAATTTTAATTAGTACTATGTTATTACCTGATTTAATATTTATTTTACCACCATTAAATCCTTTAACAAATGAGCAATCTTTATTCAAAATTTTAGGTGAAATATTTACATAATTAACTTTACTACCCACTTCGATACTATAGTCATATATATCACTCTTAAAATCAAAAATAATCGTATCTCCTGCATCATTTTTAATAATTAAATCTTCTAATGTTTTATCTACTTTATTATCAACATAATTTTTATTAACAATATTTATTATATATGCTCTACTAGCACCACTTTCACTAGTAACAATAATTGGAACAACAACTCTTTCTAAATGTTTAGTTAAAGTTATCTTTCCAGTGCCACTAACGCTTGCAAACTTGTTATTAGAAACTGCCTCAATATTAAGTTCATCTAAATTAGTTTCATAAGTATAATTAAATTTATTAATATCAAAATCTTCAATTTCTACATCATTAATTTTTATACTTTTTAAAAAATTATCATCACTAATAACTTTAACCTTCGTGCTAACTTCTTTTACATCTTTTAATTCACTAGAATCATACATTCCAAAAGTTATATTTGAAACCTTAACATCATATTCCCCAGACTTTTCAGCTTTAAATAATAAAATTCCAAATTCTTGTAAACCATTTACCACATTTTGAGATAAACTTTCATTATTTTTAACATTCCATAAATTAGAATAGTTACTTCTAACATCAATTAAAGAAAGTCCATCAAGTTCTGCAATATCATACTTAATATAATTATATTCATCATCAGATTTAAAAGATAATCTACAAATAACTTGATCATTTACATTAATTTTATTTTTATCACAAGAAAGCAAAAACTCATTATCCGCAAACACAAAATTTGGTAATAATAAAAAAGTAAATAATAAAATAAATTTTTTCATTTCTACCCACCCATTAATAATTATTTATAAGAAAACTCAAATCTAGTATCTTTATCATGACCAACTAAAGTTAAATCACTATCACTAGATACATAAACATCATATGACAAAGTTAAACTATCTATTAAATTTCTACCATTAATTTTATAAAAAAATGTATTAGAATTTAATTTAATATAATTTCTATTTATATCTTCTACTTTTAAAGTTAATGCACACTTTTCATCATCAGTAGCAAACTTAATTTCATCATTAATCATAACACTATATTTTTCACTATGATTATTACATTTAATATATAACTTATAAGTATCATCAACTGGTTTAATATAATTATAGACTAAAAAAACTCCTAGAAAACATAATAGAACTATAACTATTTTTATAAATTTTTTCATATTAATTAGTTCCCTTCTTCATCTCCTATAGTATATCATGTAACTTATCTTTAGTAAATTATAAAAAGAACTCTAAAAATTTAAAGTTCTTCAAAATAAATAATTTTAAATTTTAATAATTTAACTTATTTCTCCATCATTATTTATTTTAATAGAATCATATAAACCACCTGCTGATAATGCTGAAATTAAACATATAATTAAAGCACTCCATATATTTGTATCTAACTTTAAAAAATACACTAATATTCCCGATAATACTCCAATAGCAATATTTTGAAACGGAATATATTTACTATCTAATCCTAAATATTTACTAATATATCCAATAATTAAAGTCATAAGCGAAATAATACTAGGAATTGTTATTTCTATTTGCATCACCACTTTTCCAGTTATGCTCTAAATACATAATTCTTTTTTCATGATTTTTTGTTGTTATTAGTACTTCCTCCATTGAATTAGTTAGTCCCACTATCGTTACATTTAATCTAGTTAAATTATTATTAAGTTTAATTATAGGTGTTACTATTGAAATTAAAGATACAATTAATCCAACAACAATAATTATTGTACTATCCACATTCCATCACCTATATTATCTTATGTTACATAATGACTTATCGAATTGGCATATATCACTTTTATTTTAAAAAAATTTATGTTAATATTTATACTAGGTGAAAGCCATGAGTAAAAAGAGTAACATTAAAAATTTATTTAAAAAATTAAAAAAAACAAACAAGATATATCGTATATCTTTCTATATACTATTTATTTTATATTTAGTATCAATAATTTTATTTTCATATAGCTTAATTTTATTAGGAAATATTGAAACCTTATTTAGAACTATTTTAATAATATTTTTATATTTAAACTTAATTTTATTTCTATTTATTGGATTAGTTTTATTAATATTAAAAAAGCATGTAATTTTAACCATTTTATTAGTACTTACAACAATCTTTACTGGTATTAATTCATTTGGTTATTATTATATAAATAAGACATATAAAATAGTAGATAATATAAGCAAAGATAAAATAATTTATACAACTAATTTAATTAGTTTGGATAAAGATATAAAAATAAAAACTATTGGTTTAATAAATAATGAAGAAGATATTGAAGGTTATATTTTACCTCAAGAATATATGGCTAATAAGGGAATGAAAGCCAAAATAACAGAATATGATTCATATGAAAATTTACTTGATGCCCTATATAATAAAGAAGTAGATGCTATATTTATAGATGGAAATTATGTTTTAAAATATAACAATATTGAAAAATATACAAACATCGCAAACGAGACATTTATAATAGATTCTTACAGTAAACAAATGAAAAATCAAGATACTGTAGCATCAACCAATAAATCAGTTACTGAACCATTTACAGTTTTACTACTAGGCGTAGATTCAGAATATGATGGTTTATCAAACAATGCCGCTTTTAATGGAGATTCTATAATGTTAATAACATTTAATCCTAAAACATTATCAGCAACTATCTTCTCTATCCCAAGAGACACTTATGTACCAATAGCATGCAATAATAACAAGAGTAATAAAATAAATTCAGCAGCTGGATACGGAACTAAATGTATGATCGATACAATCCAAAATTTAATTGATATTAATATTGACTATTATGTAAAAATTAACTTTAAAGGCGTTGTTTCTTTAGTAGACGCTTTAGGTGGTATTACTCTAGATATAGACAAACCTGACTATAGAAAAAATGGAAGAATTGATTGTGGCGATAAAATTTGTGAACAAGATTCCAATCGAAGTTTTGGTGATAATTTAGTATACATAACTCCTGGATTAAATCAAACACTTAATGGTGAACAAGCTCTTGCCTACTCTAGAAATAGACATCAATTTGCATCATCTGATTTTAAAAGAATTGAACATCAACAAGCTGTTGTTACAGCAATTGTTAATAAAACTAAAACAATTAGATCCATCGATACATTCTATAAAATATTAAATGCAGTGTCAAATAACATTGATACAAACATGTCAACTAAAGAGATATTAAATTTCTATAATGTAGGTAAAAATATTCTTTTAAATAATAATTTTGATGATAATAACTTTATAAATATTCAAAAAACATACCTAAGTGGTTACGATTTAACTATTTACCAAAATGGTTATGATATGTATACTTTCCAATATTATGAAAATAGTTTAAAGGAAATTATCAAAACAATGAAAGAAAATCTTGAATTACAAGAAACCGAATTAATTAAAACTTTCTCATTCTCTTCAAACAAAGAATATACTATTCCTGTTATAGGTAAAAACGTAACATCAGGAACTAGAAACGAAACCTTACCAAACTTTGTCGGTTCACCTATTGAATATGTTAAAGAATGGGCTAGTTCTAGAAACATTACTATAACTGAGGAAGAACAAACATCAAATGAATGTGAAAACAACAAAATAACAAGTCAAAATATTCGTAGTGGAACCCTTACAAATAACATTAATAATTTAAATGTAACAGTATGTAAGAACATCGCCGAAACAGAAGAATAGAAAAAAGATTATATCCTAATATTAATTTATTAGAAATATAATCTTTTTATTTTATATTGGAATACTTAATTTCTGTCCTATACTAAGTAAATTACTAGATAAATTATTTAATGATTTTATTTCATTAACAGTTACATTATAGCGTCTTGCAATACTATAAAGATTATCTCCGCTCTTAACTGTATAAATAGTTGTACTAACATTTTCACCAGTACTTTTACCCGGAATTATTAATTGTTCACCAATACTTAAACTATTATTACTCTTATTATTCGCGCTCTTTAAATCATTTACACTAACATTAAAATTATTAGCTATGCTCCATAAAGTATCTCCCTTTTTTACTACATAAACATTATTTGGAACATTAGAACCACTGCTAATTATTAGTCTCTGCCCAATAGATAAAATATTACTAGTTAAATTATTTAAAGACTTAAGTTCAGCAACCGTCATATTATTACTTCTAGCAATTGAATACAAACTATCACCCTTTTTAACAATATAATATTTATTATTATCAACACTAGAACCATTATTACTATTTCCACTACTATCTTTAACAATTAATGAATCACCTATAGTTAAATTATTACTAGTTAAGTTATTTAAAGATTTTAGCCTTTCTACAGTAAGACCATATTTCCTTGCAATACTCCATAAAGTATCTCCTTTTTTAACAACATAATAATCACTTCCAGCAAGAGGAACATATTTATAACCAGCATATTCAGTTATAGCCTTAACAACCGCCTCAGCATATTTTTTATAATTATTTTTAAGTTTATTAGCATCACTCGCATTATCTAAAAAACCATATTCAACAATTAAAGCTTCCGTATTAGGCGTATTCCTCATCATATAATAATAATCTTTATTATAATCACTAGGTAATCTTCTTTGATAATATTTTCTAATTAGTTGTCCTTGTTTTTCTAACTCATCTAATATTTTTTTAGCAAGTGTATCTTTATTTCTTAATGCATAAATTACTTCAGCCCCTTCTGCTGTCCCATTACCACCGGAATTAATATGATTAGAAACAACAATTACGTCACTCCCATTACCATATTGATCCAGAACTTTTTGCGGTCTTTCTGAAGCAGGTAAATCAATATCACTATTTCTTGTTAATTTAACTGGAACCCCAAGTTCTTTTAACCTATCATACATATATTTACTTATATCTAAAGTTAAATTTTTTTCAATAATCCCATTACCAGTAGCTCCTGAATCACTACCACCATGACCAGCATCAATTACCACCTTTTTAGCCATTTATCATCACACCCTATATTAACTTATGCATAATTAAATAAAATGCCTATAAAACAAGTAATTATATAATTTTTTATAACAAAAAACTGCAACCCATTATGAATTGCAAATTATAAATAATTTTAAATATATTTAGTTAATAATCAAGTTATTTAATTTTTCAAAAAATTTTATCGATTTATCATATAATTAATATTTTATAAAATCAAAAGCCAATATTTATGTATGATTTATTTATAAACAAATTTTCTTCATAACCTACTTTATTATCTTTTAAATAATAAATGTTCATTTATCATTACTACGCACCATCTAATAATAGAGGTATATTAATAATATATTATATTTGAATAACTTTCATTAACTCATTAGAACAATAAATATTTATATATTTTAATCTTTCTTCCTCACTTAAAATTTTACTATTATTTTTAAACATATCTTTTAATTTTATATAGTCTCCATTTATACTATCATGACTAGCAATAATCATATCCATCTTAGATACATTTGTAAGATCCAAATATATACCATTTATTTTAGCAAGTGATTCTATAAATACTCTTTGGCTTCTACCATTGCCTTCACGAAAAGGGTGTAAGGCATTAATATCAGCAAATAATTCTACTAATTTATCTATTGTTGTTTCGTTATCATAATCTACAAAATATTTTTCTTTTTTTAGTTTATTAAATACATCATTACCAAATGATTCTATATGTTCTGTTAAACAGAATAAATCTTGTTTAGCGATATTACAATTTCTTATATCTCCAGCCCACCTATAAACATCTTGAAATAAATATTTATGAATATTTTTTAAATACTTAAAATCAAAACAACCTTTTAATGGGTTTTCATTTAATTCATAAGTTCTTAAAGATACAAGTTCTCTTTCAGCATTAAATAAATCTTCATAATTTGTAATATTTAGTTTATTAATTAAAACATCTGTTCCTTTATAACAATAACCAGCAGTTTTTTCATAAGCATATTTGTATTTATTATCCATAAATTCCTCTATACTTTTCTATAATTTTTCTACGTTCTATTTCTGTTGTAGATTTACCAATTATACAATTATAAATTTTTTGTTTTAGTTCTTTAGTTAATGGCATGCCCTCTTGAGCCATAGCACCAGCAACTTTTTTTATTTTTTCTTGTATCTCTTTTTCAGTTTGCTTTTTATTATTCATTAAAATCACACACTTTCTCAAGTTTTTTTAACATACATATTATACCACAAATTGCTTAATATATCATTAATTTAGGTTAATTTGATAGTGTTTACAAAGTCGGGGAGTTACTATTCACAACCTAG
>DJSP01000072.1 GCA_002438065.1 Caryophanales bacterium UBA6331
TAAATAAATTAAATATTATAATATATTAATTTTTTATTCGCATTAACCACCTCTTTCTATTAATAGAGTAGAGGTAATCACCTAAATAATTAAATGTTCCTTAAGTAATAGAACACCAAATAACCAAATCATAAGCAAGTAAAATGTTGCAAAAATTCATATAAATTTTATTATAAAAAACAAGGCTTAATCCTTGTTTTCGTTTGATAATAATTCTCTAATATCTTTTTCTGATAAGCTAGATAAAATATCTTTATCTCTAATTTCACCATCGATTAATTTTTCACTTAATTTAAGTTTCTTTTTTTGTAATTCTAAAATCTTTTCTTCAATTGTTCCATTAGCAATAATATGAATAACCTCAACAGTCTTAGTTTGACCAATTCTATGAGCTCTATCAGTAGCTTGATTTTCAGCTTGCGGATTCCACCATAAATCTAAATGAATAACAGTTGATGCGCTAGCAAGATTAAGTCCGGTTCCACCAGCCTTAAGCATTATTAAGAATACAGCTGAATCTTTTCTTTCATTAAATTCATTAACCCTGCGCATTCTTTCTTTGCTTGCAACTTCACCAGAAATTGTATAATAAGGAATATCTTCTTTTTCTAAATGTCCAATAACATCATTCATTGCCTCCTTAAAAGATGTAAACATTAAAATCTTATTCCCATTTGCAATATTTTCCTTAATTGCATAAATTAAACTATCAATCTTATTAGATCCGCCAGTATATTTTGGATAAACAATTTTAGGATCAATACAAATTTGTCTTAATTTAGTAAGAAGTGGTAAAATCAAGAATGCGGCCTTTTTCTCTCCACCTTGTTTTAATATATCATCAATTTCTTTTTTAACCTTTTCAAGTTCAGCAACATATATTTTCTTTTGTTCATCAGTAAGTTCAACAAAAATATTATTTTCCATTTTTTCTGGTAAATCTTTAGTAACATCCATTTTCTTTCTTCTTAAAATAAATGGTCTAATTTGTTTATTTAAATTATCTAAAAGCATATTCGCATTATCATCAAAATCAGTAATACGATATTTTGCTCTAAATTTTTCCGCAGTTGATAAATATCCTGGCATAATATAGTCAAAAATACTCCATAATTCTAAAGGACTATTTTCAAGTGGAGTACCAGTAAGTGCAAACTTAGTGCCAGCCTTAATTCCTTTAACAACTTTTGTAATACCGGCTACATAATTTTTAATGCTTTGTGCTTCATCAATAAACATTGTATGGAAACTCTTATCCTTATATAAATCTTCATCTTCTCTTAATTGACCATAAGATGTAATAAACACATTTTTATTTTTTTCAATTAATTTCTTTCTTAAGTTCTTAGTCCCTGAAACAATTGAAACTGGAATATTTTCTCCATACATTTCAAATTCATGTTTCCAATTATAAACTAAACTAGTAGGTACAACAATTAAAAATTTAGCATCTTTATCTTCTAATAAAATTTGTTTAATATAATAAATAGTTTGAATTGTTTTACCAAGTCCCATTTCATCGGCAAGAATTCCTCCAAAACCAGTCTTATGAATATTGTAAAGCCATTTAACACCAGTAACTTGATAATCCCTTAAAACCTTTAATTCATCTTCACTAATTGATAACTTTGCATCTTTAAACTCATAGAAATTCTTAATAAAATCATCAAATAAATTATTCGTATTAACATTTTTAAACTTATTTTGTCTTAAACTATCTAAATATATTGCTCTATATTTTTGAATAGTACCTCTACCATTAATAATCTCTTCATCAGTAAAATTCATTTCTTCAGTTAAATCTTCAAGTTCTTTTAAGTTGTCATCTTCTAAATTAAGAATATCACCATTTTTAAGTCTAAAATATTTTTTCTTAGCCTTCATATTTTTAAATATATTAACAAGTTCATCACTATTAATATTATCTAAACTGAAATCATACTTAAATATATTATCAGATCCAATACCAAAAGAGGAAGATACATTAGTTTTCTTTCTAATTTTAATGTTATTAAACTTTTCAGTTGTAAAGATTTTATAATCATTAGCAAGTTCTTTTAAACCATTTTCTATAAATTCAACTTCCAAATCAATGTCATTTAAAACAATTTTATTATCATTAATATTAAATCCATAACTAGTTAATTTAGCGATAACCTCATTTTCTTTTTCAATATCTCTTATAATAGAATTATTTTCATCAAAGTAATTAATTTTATCGTTTTTATAGTCAAAAATAACTTTAGCCTTAATAGCATCCCTTGCAATATCGAAATATAATTCAGTTTCACTTAAACTATTAATTTTAATTTCTTCGCTAGCACTCTCATCAACAATTACATTATTCTTTATTATTTTTAATAATCCATTTGAGAATACATTAAGTTCATTCTTGCTAACTTTAATTTCTTTCAATTGATTATCATAAATATCTTCCAATACGCTTTTTTCTTGTTTATTTAAATGATAAACATTACCATTACAATATGCATACTCAAAATCACTAGTTATTGGATAAATATTATCATAATCAAACTTTATTAAATAATTATCTTTTTCCTTACTTATCAACGTATTAAGAGGACTTCCTTCTAAAACACTTTCAATTGCATGATTATTTACTTTAAATTTTATATGGTTAGTATCTAAAAATTCTAAAAATCTTTCTAAAGCTCTATTATATCCAATATTATTACTATTTAATATAAATATTTTAATTTCTTTAATTAACCTATCATTTTGTTTAGAAAAAAAATGTAATTTTGGATTATAAGTAAATTCTTTTCCAAATTTATATTCTCCTTCTTGTCTGTCATAAACATGATAGAAATTATTAGAATGATTAAGGAGACTATACATTCTTTTTGTTCCAATTGAGATCTTAAGCTCTGTATCAAAATGAATTTCACTACTAGAATCATATCTATTTAATACAAAATTAGTATCTACAAATACTTCCTTTTTTATAACGTTTTTGTCTGTATTATCGTCACTTTTATATCTATTTATAAAATCTTTGTATAATATACTATCATCATAAATATCATTAAATAAATTGTTTGCATAATTGGTATAAACTGCTGCTATATGATAACATGATTTATTATATTTGAATAATTTACAATTACAAGTACAACTGTAGATAGAATTATTCATAATACTAATAATAATTTTATATTTATTCCATCCCATATTAAAATCATTTACTAAAAAATGATAATTAATTAATTCTTGCTTATTTACGATTTGTTTTGTTATTCCGTCTTCATCAATATAAAATCTTGGAATATTGTATCCTTTTATTAAATCATTTTCTGTCGCGTATTTTTTTACTTCGTCTAAATGTAATTTGAAACTATTAATTTGTTTTCTAAGATTCATTTGTTTACTCCTTCACTAATTAAATTATTATACAATATATTCTAAAAAATATCTATTAAATTCAAAGGAAAATGCTATAATATAGGTGAAAGGACTGATTAACTAATGTATGATTTAATTATTATAGGTTTAGGACCTGCTGGAATAAATGCCTGTATTTATGCTAAAAGAAGTAATTTAAATATTCTTGTGTTTGAAAAGAATATGCCAGGAGGAACTCTTCATACTATTAAACATGTTGATAACTATCTAGGATATAACAATGTTGATGGTACTGAACTTGCTATGTTATTTTATAAACAATTTAAAGAATTAAAAGTTCCTATGAAGAATGAAGAAGTAATTAAAGTAGAATTAAATGGTAAAGAAAAAATAGTAAAAACAAATAATGGAACGTATAAAGCTAAAGCTGTAATTATTGCAACTGGTAGAGGGAGACAAAAATTAGGTCTAGATAATGAAAACATTAATGGCGTATCAACTTGTGCTGTTTGTGATGGTGCCTTATATAAAGATAAAACTGTTGCTATTTATGGAAACAATTCTTTAATGCTAGAAGATATTTTATATTTATCAAACATTGTTAAAAAGCTTTATGTAATAACTTCTAAAGATAAATTGTTAGGTAATAGTGAATTATTAGAAAAAGCAAATAAATTAAAAAATATAGAATTATTATTTAACCAAAATATAACTAAAATAAATGGAAAAGATAAAATAGAATCTATTGAATTAAACAACAAAACATTAATAATAGATGGATTATTTATTAATAACGAATATGGTCCAATTACTTCATTTGTTAAAGATTTAGGAATAACTAATGAAAAAGGTTATATAATTGCCGATGATAATGGTAAAACTAAAATAGATGGTATATATGTCTGTGGTGATAGTAAGGAAAAAACTTTATATCAAATAATTACAGCTGCTTCTGAAGGTGCACTTGCCGCAACTGATGCATATAAATATATAAAAAAACTTGATGAATAATAAAAATTCAACAAGTTTTTATTTTAAAAGGTATTGTAAAAATATAAGTCACAAAATTATATTTACAAACCAAAGTCTTACAAACCTAAATTATTCCAATATTTTTGTAATGCTTTATTTATTTTTTTTATAGATTTGGTAGGTAATTGTTCATATCCCATACCAGTTTTATAAATATCTTCGCAAGTTTCATTATAATTGTTCCATTCTTGACTATAATTACTATAATATATTTCATAGCATTTGTTTATTGTTCCACCTACTTTATTTGTTCCTATAACTTTTATGTAGTATGTATCTACTGTGTCAATATATTTTCTTTCACTATCACTATATTCATATTTTACAACAACATCTAAAAGTCTTGCTTCTTTAGGGTTGAAAAAGCCATCTTCATTAACCATTGATGTAACTCTATCATAAACTTGTTCTTCAACATAATTTAAATTGTTAACCTTAAAAGCCAGACAAAAAATTATTATACAAATAGCAATAGCCACGGCAACCATCGATAATACTTTCTTATTTTTCATATATTTATTCTTCATATATAATTTTAACACCTATTACCTTTTCATTACAAAGTTCCAACCCTTTATTTGGAATTGATTTTCATTTAATATAGTTATTTTATAATAAGTTGTATATTCACCATCACTTTGAAAAGGCCTAATATAAATTTTATCATCTATTACTTTAGCATCATATGTATTATAATCACTACAATATGATATATTACTAACAAAAATACTACATTCAGTCTTATAAATAGTGAAACTATCACTATAATCATTATATTGAGCTTTAACTGAATTTACGTGATATTTATCGCTATAATCATACTCCCAATCATACATAAGTAAAAATCTTCTATCTTTTAACAATTCTTTACTATCTTTATAATCTATTTTTTCCAAATTAAATTTTGCTGTATAAAGTAATCCATCATCTAAAGCCTTTTTACCTAAATTATAATAATATTCATTTAATATATCTTGGCTATCTTTCAGTAAGTTTTCCCGTGCAAGTATAATTTTTGTATCATCATAACTTTGATAACTAATTAAAGCAATATCCTTACTTCCTTTAACTGCTGCAATATAAATATTAAAATTTTCAGTTGATAAATGAAACTTTTCTTTAAGATATTCTAAATCTTCATAAGAAGCATTTGTTACATCAATAGTTGTGTAAGTTATTCCTTGTTCTTTTAAGTCCGTGTCTAATAAATTTTTAAACTCGTCGCTTTCAAAATTTCCTTTTCTTTCAAAAAATATAACTTCAGTTTTGTTTGAACTTAATATTTTATCAAGTTGTCCTTTGATACTATTATTATTTTGATTTAAAATTATTAATCCAATTATTCCTACAACAATTATTAATACTATTAATCCAATTATAAGTGGCAACTTATTTTTCTTTTCATTTTCTTTTGCTTTTATAACTTCTTTTTTCATACAAACTCCTTTTCATTACTCTATAACTTTACAATTATTCTCGGTTATAAAATTAGTTATTTTTTCGTTATCAATTTTACTATTAGAATACAATTCATCTTTTAATAAATAAAAAATATTTTCGACACTTTCAGTTATATCGTATTTATCTTCTACTTGTTCAATATAAGTTAGAAAATTACTATCAATTTTATTTAATTCTATTTCGGTGCTTTCATAGAGTGTATTATTTTCAATTTTCCAAGTAATATTTAATGCAGTATTTTTTTGTAATTTTGATACTAATTCTTTATACGCTTTTATTTCATCATTATAACCAATAGAACTTTCATCGGGAAGATTATTCACTTGATAATTTGATTTAATTTTAGTGTATTCTTTACTATTGTCATTGTAGATAAATTCCATACTTTCTAAAGTATCGTCGTCTTGATATTCGCATTTATAGGTTATTACTTTTTCTTCAACATTTTTCTTTTCATTATCACAACCACATAAACTTAAAGCCATAACCCAACATAACAATAATAAACTAACTTTCTTGTTCATATTTTACCTTCTTTTAGTTATTGAAACAATGAACCCCAAGTTCCACCATTTTCACGATTAGAAAAATCTTTATCTGTTTTTCTAAACTGAACTTTTCCTAAAGCATTAGATCCTACAATAAATAAATCGCCAGGGTTTGCTTGAATAGTTGGTTTTCCAAAGAAACCATTTACTTTTGCCATAATAGTTAAAGGACTATCAGTCTTAATAACCGCTGTTTCTTCCATTTGACCTGACCAAAGTAATTCTTCATTTTCATCATATAAAAAACATTTATATCTAACCACAAGATTTTTTGGTTTTTCAAAAAAAACTTTTATTACATTTTCTTCTAATGGATTTCCACAATTAGGACAAACCTTTGCTTTCTCACTTATTTCTTTTCCACATTCACTACATTTAATTAAAGCCATATTTATAACCTCACTTTCTTTAACTTTATTTTTTATTTCTTTTCAAAAATAAATATCGGCTCATTTAATTTAACTTCTATGTTATTTTCGTTACAAAATTTTCTTACAGGACTTCTGTACTTTAAATAACTTTTTTGGTAATCATTTCTTTTCCCCACTCTTTACATTTAACCATTGCCATAAAGACTACTCCTTTCAATACTATTATATCATAACCCCACCCATTCGGTGTAGTTTAATTGTAAAAAACTATAAGATAATTATAATATGGTGGTAAAAAATGAAAGTATCTAAAGATGATAATAACTACATTTACTATTGGGTAGGAAAAAATATAAAAAAGCAAAGAAAAATTAAAGGATGGACTCAAAAACAACTTGCTGAAAAATGTTGTTTTAGTGAAAATTTTATCGGCGATTTAGAAAATGATACTTTTAAGACTTGTTCATTAAATACTGTCTACCATATTTCAAAAGTATTGGGTATTCCAATTAAAGTATTGTTTGATGAATTAGAAGAAGATAAAAAATAGATTAAAATTCTAAAAAACGTATGTGAGAACATATATTTTTTTTGCACAAATTTATGATTTGATACATAAACTATATAGGAAAGGATGTATTTATTCATGAATGGATGCAATGACGGATGTACTTATACATTTTGCGCACCAGCAGGCCCTACTGGACCAACTGGACCTAGAGGACTACAAGGTATTCAAGGTGTACAAGGAATCCAAGGTATGCAAGGTCCAACAGGACCGCAAGGAATTCAAGGACCAGCTGGTGTAGCCGGAACACAGGGTGTAACTGGACCAACCGGAGCAACGGGAGCAACAGGTCCACAAGGAATTCAAGGACCAACCGGAGCAACTGGAATACAAGGAGTAACTGGACCAACCGGAGCAGCAGGAACTCAAGGAGTAACCGGCCCAACAGGTGCAACCGGAGCAACAGGCCCAACAGGTGCCACAGGTCCTACTGGTACAGCAGGTGAAACTCCAGTATTTACAATAGGTAGTGTAACAACAGGTGCACCAGGTACAAATGCTGAAGTAACAATTTCAGGAACAGCTCCAAACTATACATTAAACTTTACAATTCCCCAAGGCCCTACTGGCCCACAAGGAGCAGAAGGAACTGAAGGAGCAACCGGCCCAACTGGATCAACAGGTGAAACTGGAGCGACTGGACCAACAGGCCCAACAGGCCCAACAGGACCAACTGGAGCAAGCGCATAAGATTAAAAGAGAAAAATACTCATAAGAATGATTATCTTTCTCTTTTTTAAATATAAAAAAATTAAAGAATGATTGTTTCAATTATTTAAATTTATAAGTTATGTATAGTTTAAATATATTTTTAATATATTAAATAATACTTTAAATAATTGATAAAATATGGTAATATAACGGCAATAAAGGAATTATTATGAATGATATTAATGGATTACAAAAAAGTATAACGGAAACTAAATATTTATCTACTGATAACACATATAGATATAGACCTATTATGAGGTTTTTTTATCATAAGTATGAAGAAGCGGTAAATTGGCTTTATAAAGAAGATATATATCCTTATATGAAAGAGTTAATACCTGATTATTCAATGGAAGAGTTAGAAAGGGATTTAACTACTTTAGTTGATAATATGAGTTTGGTTACTTATCAAGATTATAAAAATATTCAAAGTTTAACTGAATTTAAAAACCGAAAACTTAGATATCAAATGACTGATTATGCAATTGAGATAGAAAGAATGACTATTAGATTAGAGGAACTAGAGGTTAAAGTAGCTTCATTATCGCCAAAAAGATTTGAAGTTTTAAAAGGATATTTAGAAGATTTGATTAAAATTAATTTTGATGATGTGCAAAGTGTATATGAACTCTGGGATAGGTTAATGAATGAATTTATTGATATAAATCAAAATTATCAAGATTTTTTAAAAAAATTTCAAGAATCTAAAACAGAAGAGTTACTTCAGAGTTATACTTTTTTAGAATATAAAGATAAGATGATACGTTATTTGAGGGATTTTATTCAGGGATATTTGCTTTATAGTGATGATATTAAAAGAACTATTAAAAAACTAAAAACTAGTGATGTAGATCAAAAATTAATTAATGCTTTAGAAATGTATCAAAGAGCTATACCTATGAATTTTAATAATAATTTTGATTATGAAAAGTTTAGAAATTTAAACTTAAATAGATGGAATAATTTGTGTAAGTGGTTTGTTAATAATAATGATACTACTGAAGGAGATAAAATGTTAGATACTACTAACGCAATTATTGTTCAAATAACTAAGTGTGCTAATTCTTTACAAGAACTTCATGGTAATATGATTAAACGTAAAGAGGAATATAAATTTATTGCAAAACTATTTGATTCTTTTGTTTCAATAGATGATGCTAATAAATTATCTAGTCAAATTTTTGGAGTTACAAATGTGATGCATTTTAATGGTAATAGTTTAAATACTACTGATCTTATTGTTAATTCTTATGATGTTAAACCAAATTATATAAGTATTGATCCAAATAATTATAAAGCTAGAGACAAAAAGAAAAATATAACAATTGAAGATAAAACTTCTGAAAAGAATAAAATCTTAAAAGAATATTTTGATAAAGAAAAAGAAAAGAAAAAAATATTAAAAGATTTTATCAGAAATAAATATATTAAATTTGATGATGATATTTCAATAAAAAAAATTGAAAGAGAATATATACTTGATTTAATTAGTAGGTATGGATTAGTTAAAGATTTTAAAAAGGAACCGGTGTTTGGACTTAATTATAAAATTAGTTTTAATAATAATGGTAAATATTGTACTATAAATTGTGAAGATGGTATATTGTCTATTCCATGTATGGAAATTTGGTTTGATGGTGATTTAAATGAATGATAGTATAAGTGAAGATTTTAAGTTTTTATTAAATAAATTCATAGTTGTTAAAGATTATGATAGAGAAAAGTACTATAAAATTAAAAAGAATCAGGTATCTATTAGAGATTTTGTTAGTAAAAATTTAGGAAGTAATTTAATTATAAAAGAAAATTTTATTAAACTAGAGAAAATACCTTCTTTTGCAAAAGCGAATTTGGGAATAAGAGAATTTGAAAATGTGTTAGATTACGTTCTTCTATGTTTAGTTTTGTTATATTTGGAAGATAAAGTAAAAAATGATGTCTTTGTTCTAACTAATTTAATTGATTATTTAAGAAATACAGCTATAACTCTTAATTTTAATAATGTTCCTGATTGGAATTTAATGGAAGATAGAAAGTCACTGACAAGAGTTATTAATTTTTTAAGGGATAATAATGTTATTGAAGTTAGAGATGAAGATAAAAATGGTTTTATTATGGATAAAAGTTCAGATGCTTTATATTCAGTAACTGGAATTTCCAATTATGTTATGAGAGTTTTTAATCAAGATATTTTTAATCATGAGAGTTATCAAGATTTTATAAATGATGAATGGTTAAATCAAGATGATACTAGAGGGGATGTAAGACGTTATAAAGTTTATCGTAATATATTATATACGACAGTTGTTTATTCTAAAGATATAAGTGAAAGTGAATCTGATTATTTAAAGAAACTTAGAAATCATATGGCGATGGTGTTAAATGATTTTAATTATGATTTAGAGGTTACTAAAAATATGGCACTAGTATATGAATATGAAAATAAGATATATAAAAATAGTTTTCCTAATAATAGAAAAATTACAGATATAATTTTAATGATAAATTCTAAATTGTATACCTTAATAGAAGAAAATAAAGTAACGCTTGATTTAAATGAGAATGCTTATATAAGTAGGGAAATGTTTGATAATTTACTTAGAGAAATAAGAGTTGATAATAAGGATTATTTTAATAAGAACTATTTAAATTTATCTCATAGTAGTTTTTATAATGAAGTAGAAAATAAAATGATTAATTACGGATTTATTGAAAAACAAGAAAATGGTTATTTAATTATGCCTCTTATTTATAGATATCAAGGTATACTAAATAAAAATGAAAGTGATGATAATAAACAAATTAGTTTATTTGGAGGTGAAGAAAATGTATAAAGCTAGTAAAATGGGACTTTTGAATTTTTGGTTATATGATGATGAAGAATTTTATTTTGGTGATGGTAAATTGTTATTACGTGGACAAAATGGTTCAGGAAAATCGGTAACAATGCAGTCATTTATTCCTTTAATTTTAGATGGAAATAAATCACCTAAAAGATTAGATACTTTTGGTTCTAGTGATAAACATATTGAATATTACATTTTAGGTGAAGATAAAGATGAATCAACTGGATATTTATATATGGAATTTTATGATGAAGAGTTAGATAAATATATTACTATTGGAATGTCTCTTCATTCTAAAAGAGGACGTAATACGGATTTTGTAGGTTTCTGTTTAAAAGATGGTAAAAGAGTAAATGTAAATGGTTTTCACTTATATAAATGTAATGATGGTATTCACAAGATTCCTTTAACTAAATTAGAACTTAAAAGTGCAATTGGTCCAGAAAACTATATAGTCACTACTTCAAAAGAATATAAAGAAATGGTAAACAATTTGTTATTTGGATTTAATAATGTAGAATCTTTTGATGAATTTATTAACTTGTTATTACAAATTAGGAGTCCTAAGCTATCTAAAGAGTATACACCAACAATGTTAATGAATACTTTAAATGAAGTACTTCCTCCGCTTAATGATGATGAGGTTATGCCTTTATCAGAAGGTATTCAAAATATGAATGAATACAAAGAAAAACTAGAAAAAACTAAACAAGATATAAAAAACTTAAATGGATTTATAGCATCTTTTAATAATTATAATAAAGGTATATTGAAGAGAAAAACTAAAAATTTGATTGTTAAGCATGATAATTTAAATGAGATTAATAAAAAGTTAAAAGAATTAAATAATGAATTAGAAAATAAGAATCGTGAGCTTACGTTATTAAAAGAAGATAATGAAAAACTTGATCAAGAGTATAATTATGCTAAAGCAAAAAGAGAAACAATCAATTTAGGAGATTTGGAAGAAAAAGCAAGTGAAAGCAATAAATTAAGTCTTCTTATTAATAGTTTAGAGGAACAAATAAAAGATATTAGACAAAAAATTCAAAATTTATATAATCAAAAAAATAATATCTTAGAAGAAATTGATAATTTAAATAAAGAAGAAAAAAGTTATAAAGATGCTATAGAAAAGTATATAAAAGGATTAAATGAGAACGCTGCTCTAATTAATTTTAGTCAATTTATTAATACATTAAATAGTGAAAATTTAGAAAAAATTAATCTTAAATATTTAGAAAAAATATTAAGTGAAAAAATAGATACTGTTAATTGTTGTTTAGAACTTTTGAAACAAAAAAACAATATTATTTATAAACAGGATGTTGCTAATTCAAAGTATATGGAGCTAACTAAAAAACAAGATGAACTTAATGTAATGATTAAAAAATTAAGTAGTGATATAGAAAATGAGTTAGAAGATTTAATTAGAAAAATTAAGGCTTTAAAGGATACTAATGCATTTTTACTTATTGATGATGATTCTTATGGTAAGATAATTAATTTGTTAGATTTATATGATAAAGATAAATATTTAGAGGCTAAAAAATGCTATGAAAATTGTGCTTGTTCTATTAGAAATCAATATCAACTAGAAATTAATGATTATAAGGTTAAAATAGATGTTATCAATAATTCATTAGAAATTTTAGGTAATGAATTAGATGAACTTTTAAATGCAAAGGATATAACGCTACCTGAAGATAATTTTGCTTTAGAAAATAATGGGAAATTAAAAGAGTTAAATATTCCTTATACTTATTTTTATCAAGTTGTTGATTTTAAAAATGATGTATCAGAAAAAGAAAAACAAGCTTTGGAAGAGTCACTTTATTCTTCGGGAATATTGGGTGCTAAGATAATTGATGTAAAATTTGTTAATAAAGTTAAAGATATTAACATTAATTATTTAGTTCCTAGTAATAATAAAAAGTATAATTTAGCTAAATATTTAATGCCTGTTGATAATGATATTGTAACAAATGATTATATAGAATCTATTTTAGAATCAATAAGTGTTTCAAATGATGATGATATAAATGTAACTTTAGATGGGTATAGATTTGATTTTTATAAAGGTTTATTGTCTAATAATTATGAAAATAAATATATTGGTTTAATTGCTAGACAAAATTTAAGAAAGAAGAAAATAGATAAACTAAATGAAGAGATAGAGATTAATAAAAAGAAAATTGATAGTTTGAATAGTTTGGTTAATGGTGTTGTAAGTAGAATTAACAAAGTTGATGAAGAAATTTTAAAATTTCCTATTGATGATACATTAAGTAAAATAAGTGAAGAAATTTATAAAAATCAATTAAAATTAGATAATTATAATGAAGATGCTAGTAAATTAATGGAAGAACTTGCTATTTATCAAAAAGAAATAAACGAACTTAATATTAAGATAAGTGATTATAATGGAGAGATACCACTTACTTTATCTTCTTATGAAAATGCGAGAAATATTTTAAGAAATATTGAAAATGATACAAATTCTTTACAAAGGGAAGCTAATAATTTTTATAATGTTAAACGTGTTATTTGGGAAAAGAATGAACGCTATAATTCTTTAGAAGAAATAATAAATGATTATGATAATAATATGAATAAATTAAAAAATGATTTAAATGATTCTAAAGTTAAGAAAAAAGCTATAGATGATGTACTTTATAGTGAGGAAAATAATAATATTAGAGAAGAAATTAGTAGATTAGATACAATAATTAATACGTATAATGTTAAAAGTAATAAACTATATCAGTTAATTGGTAAATTGGAACAAGGTATTGAGAGTGAACTTGAAAATATTAGGCTTACTAATGATAGTGTAAAAGTTCATAACGAGTTATATGAAATAGCAAGAACAATTTTAATTGATGAATTGAATCTTGGATATATTAAATATTTGGAATTAGATATTAATATGGATAAAGACTTTGGAATTAAAGACGTAATTAAGTTAAATAAAATGGTTGAAGATATAAATATTGATGATATGGAATTAAAATATAATCAGGCTATAAATAATTATCGACAGGATTTAATAGATTATAATTTAAGAGATACTTATATTTTTAATGAAAGTGCAGAAAATTTTAAGGGATTAAGTGAGTCTATTTTATCGGATGAACAGTTTAGCAGTGAGTTAGATTTAGCTAAAAGAAGAAATGTTTCATTTTCTTACCAAGGAAAAATGGTTGATTGCTATAGTTTGTTAGAATCATTAACTGATAAGTATGATGTAGATAAAACATATTTAGATGAACAGGATAAAAAGATATTTTATGATATTTTAGTTAAAACTACTGGTGAAAAAATTAAACAAAAAATTATGCTTGCAGAAGATTGGGTTAATAAGACTAATAAGATTATGCAAGAACATGGTAAGGATAGTAAGTTATCATTTTATTTAGAATGGCATCCTAAAGATGCTGAGGCTATGGATGAGATGAACACGAAAGATTTGGTAACATTATTTAAAAGAGATAGTGGAACTATTCGTGATGAAGATATTGAAAGATTAGTTAAACATTTTAGAAATAAAATTGATAAGGCTGAAGAATTTGGATATCAAGGATCGGAGTCATATTTTCAAATTATATTTGATATTTTAGATTATAGAAATTGGTTTGAATTTAAATTATTTTATAAAAAAGATGATAGTCTTAAAAAGGAACTAACTAATAAGATTTTCTCTGTATTTAGTGGTGGAGAAAAGGCTAAGACAATGTATGTTCCATTATTTGCTAGTGTTTATGCTAAACTTGATGGTGCTAAAAAGAACGCACCAAGATTAATAGCGATGGATGAAGCATTTGCTGGTGTTGATGAACAAAATATTGAAGAAATGTTTGGAATTTTAGATAGTTTTAATTTGGATTATTTATTAACTAGTCAGGCGTTGTGGTGTACTTATAGCAATATAAAAAATATAAATATATGTGAGTTAATACATCCTAGAGGTTCTAAATGTATTGGCATACATCGATATAATTGGAATGGTTTAGTAAAAACCTATATTGTAAATGAGGTAGTATGAGTCCAGAAGAATATGTTTTAAATAATTATAAGTTAGATAGATTTTTTGAAAAGTGTAAAATTAAATATTTAACTTATGGAAAAGTATGTGGGAATATAGTAATTGATAATATAAGTTTGGAAGAAGCTAAAAGTTTGCAAACCGTGTTTTTTAAAATTTATACTGAAGGAAGTACTGTTAAAATAAATGTTGATAAGTTTAGAAAGGCTCTTCGAGGAACTAAGTTAGAAACATTTGATTTTATAAAATATTTTAAGTTAGTTGATAAAAATTTTGAAGAGATAACTAATAAGGAAAGAAAGCAAAATGACCTAGATGAGTTTTATCAATATTTTGAAGAAATGCCTATTATAACGCAGTTAAAAGAAATAATTTTAGATAATGATAATAAGAATTTAAGTACTGTTTTAAGAGGAAGATATAAGAAGAATAAGAATTCTTTAAGAAAAGAGTTATTAGATATTAGTTTGCTTTTAGAAAATGTTCCAAAAGGATATACTTTATTATCTGTTTATTCATCATTAACTGGTGATAGTCATTATTTGGATTTTCAAAATAATAATTTGTTTTATATAATTTTAGCTATAATGTATAAAAGAAATTATGAAAATTCGATTAAGTTTAAAAAAGAGTTACTTAAGTTAATAAATGTTTATTCTGATTCGATAAGTAATTATGTAAATACATACAAGTTGTTAATTAATGATAAATTTGACTTTCTATATGATAATTATGGAGTTATTAATTTGAATTTGGAAAATATAAATAATGTAAGTAAGATTAGTGGTATTGGAAATAAAATATTTATATTTGAAAATCCTTCAGTTATTAATTATTTAAAAGATAATAATTTGAATATATCTATGGTTGTGTGTAATGGGATGCCTAATAATGCGATGATGGAATTAATTGATAGAATTGATTGTGGTTGTGAAGTTTATTATCATGGTGATTTTGATCCGGAAGGATTACTTATTGCTTGTAAAATAAAAGAAAAATGTAAGCGTGTTAGATTTTTGGGCTATGATGAAGATAATTATTATTTAAGTAATCCTGTTAAAAGTATAAGTAAAAGTAGATTGCATAAACTATTGTTAGTTAATGATAAAGAACTTTTAGATATAAAAAACTGCTTATTAAAAGAAGATAAAGCCGGTTATGAAGAAAATTTACTTGAAAATATAAGAATAATGATAAAAATTATAATAAATTATGATGATAAATAGATAAAATTAAACTAAAACAACACATAAAAGCTGACTTATGTGTTGTTTTAATTTAAAATCATTGTAGGTGATGTAAAATTGAAAAATCGCATCATTAAGACTATAACGAGAAAAGAGTTTATATAACTCTTACAGATGAAAAAAATTATAGAGTTGATTCTAAACTAGATATTGGAGTCCATAATGATTTTGATATAGAGCAAGCAGAGTATTGCTTTAATTTAAATACTATAAATGAAAGTGTAGCATTATTTATAAATTCCAAAGAACAAATCTTTACCGAAAAATTAAAATCATTATTAATATTTGGATATACATCTACTAGGTATAAAGTTATTTCAGATTTTTTTTATTTGATTAAATATGGTAATTTAAAATAAACATAAGTTAGAAAAATATATAAGTAAAATTATTTTTAATGACAATACTTTAAAAGTAAATAATGTTGTGGATATTTATCGAATTTTGAATTCATTGTTTAACAATAGAAGATTTGTTTCTAATTTAAGTAATGTTAAAGTTAATTGGTTAAATATTCCAAGTATTGAAATAATAAGTTGCATTTTAGAATTTATTAATGAATTTGTAAAAACATCTATATAAAAATTTTAAAGTTTATTAATTAATAATAATTAAAAAACATTCAAGATAAACTAAAAACATAGAAAATTAGCAATTTGAAAGGTGGAAATAATTGTTTTATAGGCTTTTGCATAAATTAATATAGACTGTGATGATAAATGGCTAAAAAGGTTGTAATTGATGTTGGTCATCAAAGTACGAAATAATAATATATATATAATAAATAAAGCAAAATACTCTTTAACAAAAGTATTTATGCCAAAATTAACCGTTAGTGTATAATATGTTG
>DJSP01000073.1 GCA_002438065.1 Caryophanales bacterium UBA6331
CAAATATCAGGTAGTAATAATAAATCTGATGAAGATACAACAGATGAATTAGAACGTAATCCTGATGATAATTTAGAATTACTTGCTGAATTACAAGAAAAGTTATCAGTTGGAGATTCTAAAATAAATTCATTAAATATTCAATTAGAACAAAAAAATTCAGTCATTAGAAATTTATTATCTAAAATCAATCAAAACGAATCTATTATTTCAGAAAACATTAAAAATAATTCATCATTATCTGGTTCAATAGAAGAACTAAAATCTCAAATTGTTTCTTTAGAATCACAACTTACAAATAAATCAAATGAATATGCTAAATTAGAAGATTTATATAAAAATCTTCAAAAAGTAAATTCTGATTTTTCTAATATTGTAGAAGGATTGCAATCTGAATGTATTAAAAACAATGATTTACGGAAATCATATGTTAAAAAAATAAATAAGATTGAATCTGAAAATAAAGATTTAAAAGAATCTATTAAAGTAAACAATAAAAAAGATTCTGATTCTATAAAACAATTAAATGAAAATGTATCTAATTTACAAGATACAAATAGTAAACTAATTGAAGAAAATAATTCTTTTAAATCAGAGGATATTAAAAGTAAACAATTAATTGAAAAATTAACTTCTGAATCTAAAGCATACAGACAAAAATATATTGAATCATTAGATAAATATATTGATCAAGTATGCAAAAGATATAATTTAAAAGAATCAACTTTAAGACGTTTATTAGGTAAAAATTATTCCATATCAGATATTGATTCTGTTGCTAAAGATTTATATGAAAATATGACAAAAATAAATTCTTTACCATTTAGAACAATGAAACCTGAAAAACAGTTATATGTTGAAAATATTGGTTTACATGATAATGGAGTAAATGAAAAAGTTCAAAATGAGTTGTTAGAAACATTTGATTTTCTAACAAATATTAAAAATAAATAAATTTGAAAGGATGATTACAATATGAATACACAAGCTAGTGCATTACTTAAAAAATATGGTAGAAGAATTAAGCTATCAGAAATCACTGAGTCAGTTAATCGTGGTTTAATGGATCAGGATACTGTTGCTCAAGCAATTAAAGCTAACAAATTAGAATCTTTAAAGGTTCCGGTAACATTTTCTCCTGAAAAGAAGATTATGTTAGCACAGTGTTTAGAGAATACTGATTCAATGCTTAAGTTTACAGAAGCTACAAATCCTGCTGCTTTAGGTGCATATAAGAGATATGCTCTTGATATTACTACTGCAGTAACTGCAAATCTTATTGCTCCTGAATTAGTTGGTACTCACGCTCTTGAAGGTAGAAACGGTATTATTCGTTATTTCAACTTCAACTATGGTAGAGATAAGGGTGCTACAAAAGCTGGTGATACTTTCAATTCTTCACTTAATATGCCAATGAATGATGTTCATTATGCATCAAATCTTGTAGATGGTGAAGAGGTTACACTTGACGGTTCAGGTGTTGGATATTTTAAATGGTCACCTATTAAATTAGCTACGTTTACTGCAGTTGATGAAGATGGTGAAAAGTATATTGCTGATAATTTTGGTGCTATTACAAAGATGAGTGATAGTTCTTCAGCTGGTACAATTCTTCCTTCTGGTAAAATTACAATGGCTGATCTTCAGGATAAAAAGGTTACTGCTACTTTCCGTTATGATAATGAAGTAGTTAGAGATGATGGTAGTCATTTTGCTCATGATGGTGTATATGGTGGTGCAGGTTATGTTAACATTCCTACAGCTGATGTAGAAATTGGTGCAATTCCTGTATTTGCTGATGTATATGCAATGAATGCAACATGGTCAACAATGGCTGAATATGATCTCATGAAGGAAACAAAGATGAGCATGAGAGATATTCTTCAGACTCAAATGGTTGGCGAATTACAGCGTGAAGTTGATAATAGAATTATTACTCAGTTATTCGATGCCGCTGATGCAAGTGCTCCTATTACTTGGTCTGAAACTCCTGGTGTTGGTGTATCACCTGATGCACATTATAATGGTTTAAGAATTGAATTAAATAAAGCATCTAAGAGAATTCGTCAGGCAAGTGGTAAGTATTCTGCAAACTATGTAGTTGCTGGTACTCAGGCTGCTGCTGATATTGAATGCATTACTGGATTTAAGCCTGCTAATACAAATCAGGTTCCTGGTTCAAGATTAGTTGGTGAAATGCCTGGTGGTATGAAACTTTATGAAACAACTGCAATGGATGAATATGATTTATTCCTTGGATTTAAATCTAATAACACTATTGAATCAGGTGCATTCTTCTGCCCATACATGCCGGTATCAAGTCTTGGTATGATTCAAGGTGCTGATATGAGAAATCGCGAAGGATTTGCTACTTCATATGCATTCGCTATGGTTAATAACAAGCTCTATCAGAAGGGTAAAGTTATTCCTGAATAATAAATAATTAAATAATGAAAGGATGATAGTACAATGGCTACTAAATATATTGAAAATTTTGATTATACTAAAGAAATGACAATCGAAATTGAAAATACAGTAGATGCTTGCAAAGCAAAAACTTGTGTAGCAGCTGCCCCTGCTGTTAGAACACTTATGTTATATAAAGATGTTGAAAAGCATCCTTGTCTAAAGTGGGAATACCTTTTTAATGCAGATGGAACATTTGCTACTGGTACAAAGTCTGGAGATAAAGTTACTTTAGATGCTACTACCACTACTACAACTGGACATGATTATGTAGTTACTGCATATGTTAAGTCTAAGAATACTGATATTAAGGTTCCTGCATATAGAACTGCTAATGCAAAAACTCTTAAGATTGGTGAAAAGATGAGCTTTAAGACAAAGTATAAGGATGAAGCTGTTTTCTATGAAAAAGTTGGCGAAGCTTATGCTGATGAACTTAAGGTTACTCTTACAAATGCGTAATCAATATAATTTAAATATTATATAACGTGAACACTTTGAGGGTGTGGGAATAATATATGTATTAACATATTCTCACATCCTCATTTTATATTAATTAATAAAGGAGTACATTTAAAAGTTATGAAAATATTAGTAAAGAATAAATTAGGAAAAGACAAAAACATTACATTAGTAAATGGTAAAAAGTATTTACTAAAAAATGGAGATCAAAAAGTAATAGGTGATTATTCTGAAACTGATGGATTAGTTTATAAATTATTAGTTGCTGGTTTTATTGTATCTAAAATTGAAGATGAAGATATTAAACCAGAAATGATTATAAATTAACTTTTAAATGACTTCAGATGATGTTTTATATTTTATTCATATAAAATTAAAAGGATTAATATTAATTACGTATATTTATTATATTTAACACATACTGAATTAATGTAAAATGTAATTTTAGAAATGAGGTGATGCATATGAAAAAAGGTTGGGAAGTTGATGATTACGTTAACTACATTAAAGTTCAAATGGGCGGAAGTGTAGTTAGCTTAGCTTGCGAACAAGACTTACCTTTTATTGTAGAAAAAATTGCATTTGAAGATTTAAAAAATTATATGCAAACTTCACATTACATGTCTTGTGGATATGCACCTATGATAGATTTATCAGATAAACAAGTAGGACATATTAAACATGTATTTAGAAATAAAAATAATAATGTTTCAATGATTGGTTTAGATAGTAATATGTTTATTTATCAAAATCAGGGTCAATATGGAGTAAATCAATTTGCTAAAGATCAAATAGTATATAATCTATTAATAAATCAAGTACGTAATACGTTAAGTACTGATTTAGATTGGCAATATGATGAAGCTGAAGAAAAGTTATATTTATATGCTCAGTATCCTTTACCAACTAGTATAACTATTCAATACATTCCTGAATTTAAAGATGTTTCTGAAGTATATACACCATATTGGATTTCATATTTAAAAAGATTAGCAGTAGCGTATACTAAAGAAACTGAAGGTAGAATACGTAGTAAATATACATTAAATTCTGGAACATATAATCTTGATGGTAACACATTATTATCTGAAGCAGCCTCAGAATTACAACAAATTCGTACAGAATTGAATGAAAATATTAATTTAAATGAAACTATTTCATAATCATTAAAAATTAAAATATAATTATAAAATATTTACATTGAATAGAGGTGAAATATATGATTAGAGTTATTGAAACTATTGATAATGACATTGAAAATAAAATGACATTAGTATTAAAAGAAAATGATTCTAAAGTTGATGTTGATTTAATTAATGATTGGTTTAGTACTACATTAGCTGGATTAGATGATAATATAGTATTTGATGATATTAATTATGATGATTTAGATAATGTTACAGCTAGTTATTATTATACGGATGATAATAATGACAGTATCTATTTAGGAGAATGG
>DJSP01000013.1 GCA_002438065.1 Caryophanales bacterium UBA6331
ATGATTAATTTATGATAATGTCTTAAGTAATAACTTTGGAAAATGTCTCAAAGTTAGAGTATAATATATCACTTGAGGTGATATGTAAAATGAGAAAGGTTGAATTAAGAATGAATGAAAAAGAAAAATATGTTATTTTTGATAAATTATCTTAAATGTTAATAATTAGGGCGTATATTCCATTTAAAGATGGTAGAAATTTTGAATGATGGATGTTATCTTTGATTTAAGAAAAGGAGAAGATAAAAATGAATTTAGGTAAAAAAATAGCTGAATTAAGGAAAAATAATAATTTATCGCAAGAAGAATTAGCGGAAAAAGTTGGTGTTGCTAGACAAACAATTTCTAAGTGGAAGACAGGTGATACAACTCCTGATATTAATCAAGTAAAGATTATATCTAAAATATTTAATATAAGTATTGATGAACTAGTAGATAACGATATTAATAGTGTTATAGTTGAGAAGGTTAGTAACACGGAAAAGCTAGCCGGAATTACTATCAAAATATTAAAGGTATTAGGTATAATGTTTATTGTTTTTATTGCTTTGATATTCTTATTTGTTATAATTTTTATGGTTGATATGCCTAGAAATGATTATGAAATAGTAGGTACGACTAAAGTTAGTTGTAACTTAGATAATGAGGAATATCGTTATGAAGCGGAATACAATAAAAATTATCAGGTAATAAATAGTGGTGGAGATGCTTATATTATGAATCATACTGATATTGAAAGTTATGAAGATGTTAATAAGATAGTTGCTCATATAGAAGATTATTTTAAAGAACATGGTGGAAAGTGTACTGTCGAAAATGATAAATAATATTTGTTTGATATAATATAATTAAAAGATAAAACTTATTTGGAGAATGTCTATAAAATTAATCACATTATGTTGAAGTTTAGAATATCAAAAAGAAATGATGAATGTGGTAGAAAAACTTGCCTTAAAAGGGAATTGTGTTTTAACACCAATATATCCATTAAGCAATAATGAAAGAACTGAAAATCAATTAAAGTTATTAAAAGAAGAACATTTTAAAAAGATTGAATTATCTGATGAAATAATGGTAGTTAATGTTAACAATTATATTGGAAATAGTGTTAAATTAGAGACAGATTACGCTAATAAAATAAATAAAAAAATAGCTTTTTATACTGATTATATGAACGGAGAAATAAAATGATTTTAAATATTAGTGGAAGAACTGATATAGTTGCTTTTTATTCCGAGTGGTTTATTAATAGATATAAAGAAGGATTTGTCAATGTTAGAAATCTTTTCAATCCTTAATTAGTAGGTAGAATAAATTTTAAAGATGTTGATTTAATTTTTTTGGTACTAAGAATCCATTGCCAATATTAAATCATTTAAAAGAAATAGATAAACCAATTATTTTTCAAATTACTTTAACTCCATATAAAAACGATATTGAACCAAATGATATAGATAAAAATAAAATAATTGAATCAATCAAAAAACTATCTAGTATAGTAAGAATTGTTAATCTTTATGTTAGATATGATCGTATTTTTATTAGTGATAAATATAATCGTGAATATCATAAAAAAGCTTTTGCTAAAATGTGTTCTTTATTAAATGGATATGTTAAGCAAATTATAGTATAGTTTATAGATTATTATAAATATGTTATGAAAAATTATAATATTTAAAAATATAAAGAATTTACGGAAAATGATTATAAAGAAATAGGTACAAGTTTTAGCGAGATTGCTGGAAATAATATCATGACAGTCCAAACCTGCTTTGAAAAACGCAATTTAACTGAATATGGATTTAAAAAATAGGTTGTTTATCTCATGAACTAGCTTATAAATTAGCTGGTAAAAAATATAAAAATTGGGTTGCTCGTAAAGAGAAAAATGCAATTGTGTCCAAATGGTTGATATAGGAGTCTATAACTCTTGTAAGCATTTTTGTAAGCATTGTTATGCTAATTTTGACGAGAAGATAGTAAATGATAATTTCAAAAAACATAATCCAAAATCTTCATTACTTATTGGTGAACTTGTTAGTGACGGTATTATTAAAGAAAGAACAAATAATAAAGATATTTATGATAACATGTGTTTATTATTTTACTTATTAAATTAGAAGAAGTGATAAATGCTGTTGGAAAACTATATAAAAAACTGAATAAATCGAAGTATATAAAAATTTTTTTTGGTTTTTTGTTTTAAGAATTATTATGGAACTTATTAGTTAATTAAAATGATTAGATTAAATGTAACTAATAAAATAATTATTTGATTTGGAAATACAATAAAAAATTAATCGAAAAAGTAAATGAATAAATTTACATTATGTTTTATAAATGTTATTATTATTTTAGTAGGTGGTAGAAAGTGGCTGAAAGAAGTAGAACTAAAAAAGAAATAGTAGAAATGTTATTAAAAAAGAATCTTGAAAGTAATGATGAAGAAGAATTAATTAATATGTTAATTGATGAACCTATTGCGGTAGATATTGATAAACAAAGTGATATAAATCGTTCTTTTGGAGATAAAGTAGCAGATAAAATAACTGAAGTTGCAGGAAGTTGGAATTTTATAATTGGAATGGTTATTTTCTTATTATTATGGATCATATTAAATATTTATGTATTAGAAAATGCTGATCCGTATCCATTTATATTACTTAATTTATTATTATCATGTATAGCTGCATTACAAGCTCCAATAATTATGATGAGTCAAAATAGAGAAGCAAAAAAAGATCGTTTAAGAAGTTCTAATGATTATAAAACAGATTTGAAAAGTGAACTTATTTTAGAAGAATTACATAGAGAAATAAGCAGGTTAACTGCTAATCAAAATAAAATATTAAAATTATTAGAGGAAAGGGAAGAAGATAAAAAAGATTAAGGAGAAGTTATGAATAAATATTTAATAATATTATTAATTATTTTATGTTCTATTGTGTTACTAGTTATTGTAGATTTAGTTCGTATTTTTACAATTAATAGATTAATTATTGCTATAAAGAAATATAATGTTTATTATTTTATGATTCATATGATTGTATGGAATATTCTGTATTACAAATACAACTTAAAAATAGCAAGTTTTCTTGCATAGGTCCAAAGGAAGTTTAGTACTTCTTTTTGTGTAAATTAGATAGTGTGAAAAGTTTTA
>DJSP01000058.1 GCA_002438065.1 Caryophanales bacterium UBA6331
TGCTGAATTTAATAAATTAAAGATTGCATTAAATAAACATAATACATTAAGAAATATTTTTGTATTATCAGCAGTTAATAATCAACGTTCGTATAAATCTAATAATTATACTTTAGCTTTAGGTATATATGGTAAATTTAAAGCAGTTTCTTCATATTCATCCATTAAAAGTGGTGCAGGTACATTATTATATGAGGTGCATATAAATTTAATTGACGAATCTATTGAATTTTCTGATTTTCGTGATAAATATTATATTAAAAAGTATATTGAATCTGCAGTTAAACAGAATGAACTTGCAGGAGCTGATCCAGATACTTTATATAATAATATTTTAGATATTATTGAAAATTCTAAAAAAGATCTTGAAGAAGTTCTTAAATCAAAGAATTTTATTTATAATTTAACAGGACGTACTCCTTATCATAAAGATGATGAATATAATTTAGATTTAGATGAATCCATTAAATTAACTGAAGATTTTGATCCATCAATGCCAAATTGGTTAATGAGAGCTATTAAAATTAATAATCAAAATTCACATATGAGTCATAAAGATTTTGCATATAATTATGAATTAGATAAATTAAAATGGACTGTAGATGATGTTCCTGAAAAAGGAAAATTAAGTCAATACACTGATAAAGATTATTTATATGCAGTATTAATTGATAAAAGTGGAGATAAATATGCAGGAAATTATATAGTATATGCACCGAGTTTATATATTGGTAATGATGAAACAATAGAAGTAAATGGAAGAAATCGTAGAATAGATTCAATGTCTATGAAAGCATTAGCTCCATATATTAAAGAAATTGCATATACTCAGCTAGATAATAGTGAATTACGTCAAAAACAAAGTAATAGATATGATAGCCAAAAAGATACTGTAAATAGATATGATCTTGGTACTAAGCCTTATAATAAAGATATTGATAAATCAGGTTATATTGTAGATCCAAATAAATATACAAAATTATTAGCTAAATTACATTTAGCCGATTATTCTAATAGATTATCTGATTTATATGTAGTTTTATCTAATGTAAAATCTAAAATTAAAGATTTTGTAAATGCAGATGATTTCTTACCAGATGCTAAAAGTACTGATTCTAAATATTTGGTTGACTATAGTGCTTCTGCACGAGATTTTCAGTCTATTTATAGTGATTATACTAGAGCTATTGAAAATTATAAATATGCAATGGAAGAATTAGATAATATTGAAAAAGAAAAGGAAAATTATTGGGGTAATACTCCAGCATTTGAAACTTTCAATAAATATATTAATAATTCTGAAGCATATTGTGCAAAGGTAATTACAAAACTTGATAAATAATAATAATGCATATATAAGGGGTGATAAAATTGTCTATATATAAATATGAAGAAGCTATTGTAAAGCGTATGAGGGAAATTACAGGTGATGATAGATTAATTATCACCCCTTCTGAAAATATGATTAATATTATTCCAAGAATTCAACATGATGAATTGAAATTACCATTAATACATATGATTAGACAAAATTGGAGATTATCAAATAAAAATCCACATGGAATGAAAATGAATGGTAATATAAATGATTGTTTTCCAATGTATGTAGAAGCAAATCATGATTATTCAAGTCAACTTGATGGAAAAATTCATCGTTTTCATGCAATACCAATTGAATTTACTCATGTATATGAAGTATGGACTCGAACACGAGAAGAAAATGATGAAATGATTAGAGAACTTATTTGGTTTTTTTCTACAATGGGTGAATTAGAAGTAGATATACCATATGGAGTAGATATGAAACATGTATTTACATTAGAACTGCAACCTGAAATTGTAGATAATACAAATATTGTTTCTCAAAAAGATACAGGAGAAGTATTTTTACAAGCAATAAGTTGTAGATGTACAGATGCATATCTTTGGAAATCAAGTTCTCACAATCCTACATGTATACATATTAATGCTGATTTAAAAGTAGATAAAAGAACTCCAATAATAAATCAGGATTATAATAAAAAAACAATTGAAGAAAGTGGATTTGAGGTGAAAAATAAATATGAATAATTTTTTAGAATTAAAAAATGAAGATAATTCTAACATAAAAGTATTTGATGATGTAGAAATTATTGTAGATCCTGAATTAGAAGATGAATCTACAGTAGATATAAATAATTATGTAAATAAATTTATTTTACAATGTAGAATCTGTGGTAATATGTTTCCTTCAGATGAAATTCTTGAAAATGAAACAGAATGTCCTGTATGTGGAGAGATTTCTAATGATGGATTTATATTTAAAGGTAAATTAAAAAAGAAACAAAATGAAGAAAATGTATCAGATGATAAAGAAAAAGCAATTGATGAATTATTATCAGATGAATCTAATAATGTAAATGAAATTCCCATATCTAATGAGGACGATGTTATTGATTTAAATGATAATGAATAAACAACTACATTGAATAAAATAAAATTATAGATAAAATTATTTATTGTGAAGATACAAAATAAATAATTCATGTGAAAACAAAAAGTAAAACATTGAATTAAATAAATAAGAAAGTTGGTGAATAGTATATGCCATATATTAATATTAATGAATATGACTACACAATCACGGGACCTAAATCAGTAGGTGGCAATATTGTTGCTATTCCTATCAATGCTTCAGATGGTCCGTCAGACAGATGGGTAACTGTTCATACTTATGATGATTTTGTACAGTTATTTGGTACTGATCCAAACCCAAGTGGTGATTTTGGTAGTTCATGGCAATATGCGGCAAATTTATTATTACGTAATATGTCAGTATGCGTAAGAAGAATTACTCATACACTTGATGATGAAGGTATTAATAAAGAATTATTACCTGGTGTATCAATTGCTAAGGCAATAATTAAATTAAAAGATACGCAATCAGATGGTACTGGTTCTACAACAGGATTAGATGAAAATGTTATTGATCTTTCAAATGTTCCTAATATTGGACTAACAAGATTAATTTTATCAGATGCCGGAAGACTTGATAAAAATCCATTATATAAAACTAATGATAATACTGTTGAAGGTGAAACAAAATCAGATTTATTTAAAAATCCTCTTGCTCTTGAAGCAGCAACTTTAGATGTTAAACCTAAAACTATTATTGTTAATGGTGAACAACAGATTTTGAGTAAAGAAGAAACTGGTACTTTTGCTGATGTATCTTGTACTAATTCTGAATGGGATTATATTGGAAGAACTCGTAATTCACATCATAAATTTAATGGTGATGATCCTGCAGATAATGTTCAAATGAGTTGGATTATTGAAAATAATCCTGCTGGTATTCTTGGCGATTTTTATGTTAATGAAGATGGACATGTTGTTGCATATAGTGAAGTTTCAATTAAAAATGAAAATCAAATGGCTGAAGGATCAAAAACATATCCTAGCCAATTAGCAACATTAAATACAAAAAATTTAACCGAATCTTCTTTCATTGAAGTTAAATATGATGAAACTAATAAAAATATTGCAAATGTAGTTTGGACATATAGTCCTACTAAAACAACTACTGTAGCTAACCATAATTTTATTGCTCCTCCAAATTCAGATTATGGTACTAATGGTGTATTTAAAAGCGAAACTGCATTAAAACAATTTGCAAATAATAGTGCATATAAATCATCATTAGCAACTGGAAATTTCGCGGTTGTTGATAAAAAAGATAAAATATATACTTATAGATCTGATGTTGCAGCATTTGGTGCAAGCGATATTTCTACAGATAATTTAAATACACCAGGTACTTATGGTAAAGAAATTACAATTAATTTTGTAACTAATGGGGTTGCAATTAATACTGGAATTTATAGACGTGAATATAATTGGAAAAATACAGGTGAATCTGGAGAAGTTGATAATGGATGGGAAAAAGCTTATCATGATGAACGTTATCCAGAATTAGTATTTACTAAATATATTCATTGGGAAAATTCAAATCGTTTAATTGGATCTACACCTCATCAAACAATCGTTGGTGCTACAAGAAATATTAATAAAATTACAATTAATGAAAATAGTAATTTAACAAATACTAATATTAATGTTTCAGTAGTTACTAATGAAGAGAATAAAGTAAAAACTAATTTTCAATCACAAGTAATTAGTGATACTGATGAAAAGAGATTAACATCAGGCGTAATTGGATTTACCAATAATGGAACTAGTGTTCTTAATCTATATTCCTTCAAAATAACTCAAACAGGTTCTAAAACTATTTATGATATGGGTCTTGAAAGTATTAAATCTGGAAACGATCCATTAGGAAAAGATAGTTTATTAGTTCTTAAAGATGCTGATGGAAATGTTAAAGAATTACCAATTGCTAAAACTTTATCTGCTTATGATAATGCAAAATATTTTATTGAAATTCCAATAGGATATAGTTTATATTATAACGCAAATGTTTCTAATGCAACTTTAGAATTAGAAGTAACCGGAAGTGATGATATTGAATTAGATGTTCATTTATTTAAATCAAATGAAGGTGAATATGATTTAAGATTTACATCTATGTCAGGCGGATACGTTACTTGTAAGAGATATTCATTACCTGATGTTGATGTAGTTGAAACTATTGATTATAACGATTATCCAGTAGATGATGGTCGTGGTAATATCAATATGTTTAAAGTTGAATATTTATATCCTGGATCTAATGGTAATCAAATTAATGTTAAATTACAAACATTACAGAATAGAGGTATTTTTCTATTAGTATATAGGAATAATCAATTCCTTGAACAAATTGAATTATGTAACTTCAGATATCGTTTAGGAAATAATCGAGTAATTACTTTAGATTTAGAGCTAAATAAAGTTGAAATGTGGAATACATTATTAAGTAACTTTGGTATAAGAGTTGATTTAGCAACTGGTATGTTTGATGCTAATAAATCAAGTATTAGACCTATAGTTGGTAAATATGTATCAGTTTATTTCAATGAAAATATTATTACTAAAGGTTTAAACACTCTTGATTATATTACATTATTATATGGTCAGATTAAACAAGGTATTAGCAATAGTAATACATTTAGTTTACAAACTGGTAAAGATCCATCTGATGAACATGTTAAACATGAAGTTCCTAATTGTTATGAACCTCTAAAGGATAAATATAGATATAATGTTACCTTTGTTTCAAATGGTGGATATGTAGATGATATTATTTATCCTAATGAAATTACTAAATATTATAATAATGTAGGATCTGCTTATAGATTAATTGAGGATTCAATGTTATCGTTAGTAGAATCAAGAAAAGATTGTGTAGCTTTCTTAGATGTACCTTATGATTTACCAATGGAAAATGTTCCAAGTTATTTCTCTCATATATCTACAAGTTACGCTGCAGCATATGATCCTTGGGGATTAACTACATTAGAAACAGGTTCAACAAAATGGATGCCACCTTCATTTGTTCAGTTATATACACATGCTAAATCAATTATGAATGGTAATAAAATGTATTTACCGCCTGCAGGTGTAAGACGTGCTCAGGCTACTGAAGTTATTAAAACCAGTCATGAGTTACCAAGTAAATACATTAAAGAATGGCAAAATTCTGATACACCTCAATTCATTAATCCAATTATTTGGATTAATGGTTATGATTATACAATCTATGGACAAAAAACATTATTCAGTGTAGTTTCTGCTTCAGAAAAATATCAATCAGCTTTACAGGATTTAAATGTTAGATTGGTTGCCAATGAGGTTAAGAAATTAATTTGGGCTACATGTATTAATCTTACATTTGAATTAAATACGTTAATGACTTGGAATGAGTTTAGAGCTAAGATGGAACCTACATTATCTACAATGTTAGGTGAAGGTACTCTTACTGATTATGAAGTTATTATGGATTCTACAACAATGACTCAAGCTGATTTAAATAGTGGACATGTATGTGGTACTGTTAGAATTTCAGTTGCAAGAGCTGCCACTGACTGGGATATTAATTTTGAAATTACTCCTAATAATGTAACATTTAACGAAATTGATTATGGTTCAACATACAGTGAATAATTTGAAAGGAGGAATGCATTATGGCAAATGCAAATTATGATTGGACTTCAACAGGTGTTAACAATAGTACAAGAATGTCATTAAATTCATCTGATAGTTTTTCAAAACAAGGTGCATTATATAAAGGTACTAATCATATGGGACGTAAGTTAGCTTATGAACCTCAGAGATTATATAACTTTGAATTGCAAATTGTAGGTTTAGACCAATTATATACTGCTGATTTAGCTGGTACTGGTAATTATGGCACAGATGCTAATGCTTCTACATCCAATGCAATAGTTCACTTTGGTTCTGCTGCTGAAAGAATATTGGTAGCTTGCTCTAGTTTTTCAGTTCCTAACACTGAGTTTGGTAGTATTGAAATTCCTCATTATAATAATACTACTAAATATGCAGGTAAAATATCATTTGGAGATGCTACTTTAAAAATTGAACAGTTCCTCGGATCATTTACAGAACAAATTATGACAACTTGGGCACGATGCGTATATGATCCAAAAACTCAGAATATTGGATATAAAAACGACTATGCAAAAGATATGTATGTTATTCAATATGATTCAAAAGGTGGTACTCCTCGTGTTTGGAAAATGGAAAATGCATGGCCTAAAGTAATGCCTGGTGCTGATTGGGATTATAATTCAACAGATCGTAGACAAATAACTTATACAATTGCTTGTGATAGATGTGTACCTGATTATGGTATTGATACTAGAACATTTGGTTCAATTGCTAAAAACCAAATTAATAGTATTACTAAAGCTGCAATTGATCAAAATTATAGCGGAAATCAACATGCAAGTGCTGCTACAAAGGGTTGGGATTATAATCCATTAACTGGACTTTATGAAGGACCTGATGATAATAATGGAAATAAATATAAATTTTCTAATTATGGCGATACTGATAGTTCCAACTAATATTATTTAAAAAATAAAAAAGCCGAGATAAATTAATATCTCGGCTTTTTATTATCATTTTTAGATTCAATGATAATATTTTTCTTTATAACATCTTGATACAAATCACTAAAATAATATTTTTTCATTGATATAAATTTATTTTTAATTTCATCAAGAGGTACTAATTTTATCATATAAAACCATCTTTCTTTAGGATAGTCCTCGGTTTCATATGGAATATAATCTACATAATGATCTTTTTTATATGTAATATTTACAATTGGAAATTTATATACTTTAGGTTCATTAATTTTAAATACTATGTCATCTTTATATTTATAAATACAACTCCAAAACATATCTATTGAAAAATATCTATTTGTTTCTAAATATCTTTTAATTTCAGCAATTGAATAAAATATAAAATCATCTATATAGATTTTATATCCATCCCATTTAAAATAATATGATTTATTTTTATCTTTAAATAATGTTTTCTTAGCTTTCTTTTTTCTATTATTCCAATAAACATAAATTTCTTTTCTCAATTTAATATCAGACGAATAAAAAATTTCTAACTTTCTACTATTTACATAATAACTTGTATACATAATAATTATCTCCTTTTAAAGTATATTTGAATCTTCTATATATTTTATTGCATCAAATAATGAGGGTTCTTCAGAAAGTATTTTATCATTTAAAACAATGCAATAATAAATTTTATCATCACCATTTTCTTCAAATGTTTTACTAACTACTTCAATTTTTAACTCGCCAAGTAAATTACTACTCATATTTAATCCTCCATATTAAAAATAAATTCTTCAGCAAATTTCTTCATAAATTTAAAATTCTTTTTATATTGCTTACTATAAGACTCAATAAAAGAATAAAAATCTTGTTTTGCATTTTCTAAATACATATTAGTTACTTCATTATTTCCAAAATATTGTTTATTCATTATTATTGCAAATAAAGAAATTAATGTATTTTCATAATTTATAATATTAGTATCAGGAAATGAGCAATTAGGCTGAAGACTTCTTAATTCACGATCAAACATTAACCATTTTTCAAAATCAGTTTTATTATTATATAATACATCTTCAGGTGGTTGATTATTAGTATTGTTTTCTGTAATTATCATTTCATTTTTACCTCTTGTTTTAATATTTATTTTATGAATTCGTAAATAATCTCCATTTGACATTTTAAAAATAGATTTATTATATTCATTTAATGCAAATTCAGTTGCTTTTTTATAGTAATGATAAAATGTAAGTTTATATCCATCATGTTCAACTGCATATTTAATTACACCTTCAAAACTACCATGAATTGTACAATTTAACATGTTATAAATATTTTCATAATCAGACATTGAATTTAAATCATCTTCTGTTAAATTTGAAAAATATTTTGTTTTTTTCAAATAAGCAAACTTATAAAATAATTCAGAAACAGCTTCTGCATCTCCAAATGGTATTCGAAGTCTTGTTGATAATTCATAAATTTCATGTGGATTTAAGATTTTCATTTTTAATCTCCTTTATTAATTATTTTGTTTGATTATGTTTTAATTATAAACTATATTCTTTCATTTGTAAATAGTTTTCTT
>DJSP01000047.1 GCA_002438065.1 Caryophanales bacterium UBA6331
AAACAGGAACCAAATAATAAATATAATGCTTATCTAAATTAGTTAAATTTACTTTAATAATTATCTCTTTATTAAAGTATTTTAAACTTAACTTAGGATTAATACTATATAAAACCATAAATAGTTTTTCTCCATTAACCTTATTAGAAATATCACTAGGAATATATAATTCTACAAAATTTTTATTTTGAACAACTTTATTAATATTTAATTTCATGGCTAATTTTTCAAACCATTCTTCATACATATAAATAATTATCTTTTCATCTAACTTACCAAAACGATCCTCTAATTCACCCTTAACTCTTAATAAACTTTCATTATCTGAAATCGAATTAATTAATTGATGAATTTCAATTCTGACACTTTCATCTTGAACATAATCTTCATCAATATGAGTATTTACATCAATAAGTGATTTATCAGTGTCATCTTCTTTAATCGGATTACCATTTATTTTTGATACAGCCTCTTCCATCATTTTAGTAAATAAATCAATACCAACAGTGTCTATGAATCCAGCCTGTTCACTACCAAGTAAATCTCCAGCACCTCTTATAGACAAATCCCTCATAGCGATTTTATAACCACTACCAAGTTCGGTAAATTCTTTAATCGCATTTAATCTCTTTTCAGCTACTTCACTTATAATCTTGCTATTATTATAAAGCAAATAAGAATAAGCAATTTTATTAGTTCTTCCAACTCTTCCACGAATCTGATATAACTGACTTAAACCAAAATTTTGAGCATCTTTTATTATTAATGTATTAACGTTCGATATATCTATACCGGTTTCAATTATTGTAGTACAAACTAAAATATCAAATTTATAATTAACAAAATCGTCAATTATCTTTTCCAAATGAGATTTGTCCATCTTACCATGAGCAAAACAAATACGTGCTTCCGGAACCATCCCCTTTAATTTATCTACTTCATCTTCTATTTTTTCAACATTATTAAATAAATAGTAAACTTGCCCCTTACGACTTAACTCTTTATAAATAGCCTCTTTTACCAAGAAATTATTATCTTGAGCCACATAAGTTTGAATTGGATACCTATCCACAGGAGCAGTATCTAAAATTGATAAATCTCTAAGTCCACTCATCGCCATTTTTAAAGTTCTAGGAATCGGAGTTGCAGACAAAGTCAATACATTAATGTTTTTACACATCTTTTTAATTTTTTCTTTTTGACTAACACCAAACCGTTGTTCCTCATCAACAACAAGAAGTCCTAACTTTTTAAATTTAATATTTTCATTAAATAATTTATGAGTTCCAAATAAAATATCTACTTTACCATCTTCCAAATCCTTAGTAATTCTTTTAAAATCACAAGGACTAGTAAATCTATTAACAATTTCAATTCTAATAGGAAAATTTCTAAATCTCTTTAAAGCGTTTTCATATTGCTGTTTAGATAAAATTGTAGTTGGACATAAATAAGCAGCTTGATATCCATTAATAACAGTTCTAAATATTCCTCTAAAAGCAACTTCAGTCTTACCAAAACCAACATCACCACAAAGTAATCTATCCATCGGTTTCTTACTAGCTAAATCATTTAATACTTCATTAATACATCTTAACTGATCAGAAGTTTCGACATATTCAAAATCACTCGCAAACATAACTTCTTCAGGCATCTCTTTAAATACCGGACTAGTAATCTTTTTTCTTTCTGAATAAAGCCTAATAAGCTCATCAGAAATGTCTTTGATTTTACTTTGAACCCTTCTTTTAGCTTTAGCCCAAGATAAAGAATTTAATGAATTAATTTTTTGATTACCACTACCAGCATCAGCATATTTATAAATAGAACTTATCTTTTCAACTGGAATATATACCTTGTCATTATCAGCATACCTTATAACAATATAATCTTTATTAAAACCATTTTTAACTAGATTAACCACACCACCATAAATACCAATGCCATGTGCTCTATGAACAACATAATCACCAGGTTTAATTTCACTGAAATCTTTAATCTTACGACCTATCTTAATTGGATTATAATAAGAAGCACTAAAATTACTACCAATAATATCATTTTCGGAAATAACAATATATTTATCAAATACAAAACCATGATTTATCTTATAATCTAAAAAATAAATATTTCCCGGGAAATAATTTTTATCAGAACTTACATTAAATAAATTACTTAAAGTTTCTTTTAATCCCTTAGAATTAATAGCCAAAAATGTAATCATGCTATTTTTACGATGATTAATAAAAAATTGTAAATTCTCTAAATTAGAATTAAAATTATCCATTGATTGAGAATTAACCTTCAAACTTTTAATATTATCAAAATTATTAAGTTCATATTCATCTTTAATATAAATATCTTCTAAATTAGCCATATACTTATGATTAATATCAATATTATTAGATTCCTTATATTCAAGAATTTGATTTTGTAATTCAAGATAAGCTTTCTTAATATTATCAGAATCTATTTTAACAACTATCGGATTATCTAAAATATCATATAAAGTTGAGTCAGATTCTAAACAGTTTTCCTTATAAGGCTTAATAGTAACACAACCTATATTTTCGGTAGATAACTGAGATTCTTCATCGAATTTTTTTATACTATCTATTTCATCACCAAAAAATTCAATTCTTATTGGTTTATCATAATTATACGGAAATAAATCAATTATAAATCCTCTAACAGAATATTCTCCAGTTGAAGTAACTATGCTTGTCTTATTATAACCATATTGAAATAATTTATCTTCTAAATCAATACGCTTAAATTTATCGTTTATTTTAATTACAATATCCTGATTTACAATATTATCTTTTTTAGGAACAAACTTTAAAAATCCTTCCAAATTAGTTACAACAATCTTATTTTTACTATTATTACTTATTAAAGACAAAGTTTCTAATCTTTTAACCATTAAATCAGGTGAAGAAGTAGTAAGAACGGTAGTTATAAAATCATCCATTGGAAAAAAGTAACTATTTTCAAAATAGTTATTAATTAAATTATAATAATTAGTTGCTTGATACAAAGAACTAGTTACAACTATTAAATTTCTCTTAAATTTATTACATAAATATTTAATATATAATCCCTTAAGTTCATCAGTTAATCCTGAAATAGAATTATTATTAAATTCATCAAATATTTTATCTAAAAATTCCATTTTAATTATACCTACTTTTTAATTTTTCTATATCAACATCATTAATAAAATCTTTTATAACATTATTAATCACATTACAAGAATTATTTAAAACATTCCATTCTTCCTTAGAAAATTTTCCTAAAACATAATCTACAATATCGTTACTATTTTTAGAAATACCAACTTTTAATCTTAAAAATTCATTGCTACCAATTTCATTAATAATACTTTTAATCCCATTATGCCCACCAGCAGAACTATTATTTTTAACTCTAATTTTTCCTAAAGGCAAATCAAGATCATCTTGAATAACTAACAAATCCTTTTTATCTATTTTAAAATAATTCAAATAATATTTAACAGCTTCTCCAGATAAATTCATAAAAGTATTAGGTTTAATATAAATTATTGAATTATCTTTATATATATCAGCTAATTTTTCATGTTTAAAAGAAACATTACCTAAATAGCTATCTAATACCCAAAAGCCAATATTATGTCTAGTATTTTCATATTCCTTTCCAGGATTACCTAGACCAACAATTAATTTCATTACTACCTCCTATAATTCTCTGTATAAAGTGGCGCCAATATTTTTAAATCATCTTGTCCATTTTTCATTGCTTCAATTAAAATCATTGAAGATAAACTATCATTATTATTATAACAACATTGCAATTTCTTAATCCCAAACTTATATTTATCAAATAACTTAAGAAGTTCCATTAATCTATCAGGACGATAAACAATATAAAGTTTACCTTTATCTCTTAAATATTTATAAGCAAGGGAAACAATATCCTCTAATTTAATAAGTATTTCATGTCTAGCAATCGCTTTAACACTATTTTCGTTTATTTTAGAAGAATCAATAACCTTAAAATAAGGCGGATTACAAGTAATAATATCAAAATATCCTTCATCATAATAATTACCAATATTTTTAATATCATCATTAATTAATTTCACATTATTTATATTATTTAACTTCAAAGATTCATCCCCTAATTCATATATTTCCTTTTGAACTTCAAACGCCGCTATATTTTTAATTGAATTAGCCAAAATAATAGGGATTGGACAATTACCCGTACAAAAATCAAGTAATTTACTATCTGACATATTAATACTTACAAAATTGGCAAGTAACATCGAATCTAAAGAAAATTTAAAATAATTCGAATTTTGGACAATCTTATAACCATAATCATATAAATCATTAATTTCTTTCATAATTATCAACTACAATTTCTTTTAATTCACCATCAACATTAATTACATATGACATTTTTAAAACGTTAATAGTTAAAACTTTATATTTTTTTCCTTCATAGGTAACTTCACTACCAATTTTAGGAAGCAAACTTCTATAATAACTGTAATTTTCATCTTCATATGCTAAACAACACAACAATCTTCCACAAGCGCCATTTATTTTAGAAGGGTTTAAAGCAATATTTTGATTCTTAGCCATATTAATTCCAACTGCTTCGAGTTCATTTAAAAAACTGCCACAACACAAAGGTCTACCACAAGGACCTAAACCAGATATTTTTCTTGCCTTATCCCTAATGCCTATTTGATGTAATTCAATTCTAGTTTTATATTTACCAGCAAGTATCTTAACTAATTCCCTAAAGTCAATTCTTTCATCTGAAACAAAGTTAATTAATAATTGAGTACGATCAAAATTAAAACTAGAATCTACAAATTGCATTTTTAGTTCTAAATTTTTAGCTGAAACTTTAGCAAAATTAAGTGCTTCCTTTGCATCAGCTAAATTCTTTAAATAAATATCATAATCCTTTTTACTAGCAATTCTAACAACATTATTTAAATCATTATTATTTTCTTCATTAGAAATATTAAATACCTTTCCAAATAAAGTACCATTATCAGACTGAACAATAACATAATCATCCTTTTTTAATTCAATTCCATTTGCTTCAAAATAATTACATTTCTCACTATCTTTAAATTTTACACCAACAACCATTTTATCACTCCTTTCAAAATAAAAATTTATTCTAAACTCTCAAAATATAGTTTATCAAGTGCCAAATCAATATTAACATTATATCTTAAATTATTTAAAAAATCATTTACCTTCAAATAAAAAATATCATTTTCGCTATTCAAATAAGCTAAATATTTTATAAATAAGTTATTTATTACGACTTTATCTAATTTTGACACAACAACCTTAAATTTTATATAATCTTCAAAATCAAAATTTTTAAATTTACATAAATTATTAAAAATATCTTCATCTACTACCACATTATTTACATCAATATCATTTTTTAAAACTTGACATCTACTTAATAACGTAGGCAATAACTCATTTGAATTATCACTAATTAAAAATCCAACAACTTTATCATTAGGTTCCTCTAAAACTTTTAATAATTTATTAACAGATTGTTCATTCATTAAACCAGCATTTAAAATAAAAAATAATTTATAGTACCCATCAAAAGACATTGTAGCTAAAAATTCTTGTAAATTTAAAATTTGATCTTTATCAATTAAATTATCAATAGGTCTTAAAATTCTAACTGAAATATTATTCTCGATATCATCAATATTAAATATCATTTTCTTTTCTAAAAATAATTTAAAAACGCTATTCATAACATCTTCATAATTATTTGATTCCACTAAAAAAGCATGAGAAAGTTTATTCTCATCTATTACATTAGATAAATATTTAATATTTTCTTCCTTCATACCCAAAATCTACATTAAAAGTAGAAAAGATAAAGCAATCATAATTAGTCCCGGATATCCTAAACAAAATACCACCAAGACAGTAATTAAATTAATTGGTACAACAACATTAAAGCCACTAAGAACTATATCAAAACTATAAATCATTAAAAATGAATAACAAATTTTTTTCAGTAATTTTAATAACATGTTTATCACAATTAATTATATTATTCTTATTTAAATTTATGCAATATTTTTTCTATCTTCAAATGCCCTTTCTAATGTTAATGAATCTAAGTAATCAAGTTCTGTTCCAACAGGTAATCCATAAGATAATCTTGAAATTTTCGTATTCATTTTTTCTAATATTTTTTTAATATATTGTGTTGTAGTTTCACCTTCAATTGTAGGCTTTAAAGCAATTACAAGTTCTACATCATCATTATTACAACGTTCAAATAAACTATCAATATTTAATTCATCAGGACCAATACCATCAATAGGAGAAATTAGTCCACCTAAGACATGATAAACCCCTTGATACTTTCCCATTTTTTCAAAAGCAAATATACTTTTAAAATCTTCAACAACACATATCAAATTTTTATTTCTATAATCATTATCACAAACTGAGCATACATCACCGGAGGTTATATTTCCACATATACGGCAAGGATGTAAATTCTTTTTACCATTCAATATACATTTTGTAAATAAATTTATATCATCTTCTGAAAAATCAAGTAATGAAATTGCAAGTCTTTCAGCAGACTTTTCACCAATTCCCGGCAACTTTTTAAAATACTCAATTAATTCTTCTAGTTCCTTAGGATAAATCATTATATCAAACCATTTAAACCTTTAGCATAAGCACCAAGTTTAACTTCTACGTCCTTATCAATTTTAGAAACCGCTTCATTATGAGCAATTTTAATCATATCTTGTAAAGCATCAATATCCTCAGTATCAGTTAATGATGGAGTATCTATTTTTATAGAAACCATTTCTTTCTTACCACTTAAAACAACAGTAACAAATCCAGATTTACCTTCATAATTTGTTTTAAAAATTTCTTCTTGTTTTTCTATTATAACTCTTTGCATTTTTTGTGCTTCTTGCATTAATTTTTGCATATTCATAATATCATTCCTCTTCCTTATTTAACTTCTAATAGCGAATCACCAAACAAATCATTTGCAATTGATACTGATAAATTCGCATCATCTTCATTAATTATATCATCTTTTTCTTCTATATATACAAAATTATTTTGTTTATTTTTAAGTAATTCCATATATCTATTTTTTTCAATGTTCCAATCATTAAGTGTTAAACAAATAAAACTTTTTTTATTTTTACACGCTTTATTAAAAGCATTCTCAATCAAATCCAAACTTTCATTAAATAATAAAACTGTCGATTGAGACTTATTGGCAAAAATAACATTTGTTGGTGAAACAACTTCAATACTTACATTTTCAATTAAATTTAATAAATCATGATTATTATCAAAATCAATATCATTTAAAAATTTTTTCCATAATTCAGTAAAATTTTTTTTACAATCACGACTGGCATTAACATAAGAATTATTTATTCTAATTTTAATAAATTCATCAGTTATTTTCTTTTTAGAACTACTAACATTAATACCAACATATAAAGTATCTTCTTTATTATCTAAACTATTAATAACCTCAACTTTTGTTTCTTCTTTAATATCATGTTTTTGTTCTAAATTATTTACTACTTTGTCAATTGACAAATTGTCAACTTTATTTATTTTTTTGTCAATTGTACCATTATCACTTGACTTCTCCGTAATTTTTATTTTATCACAATTATCAACTTTACATTTTTGATAATAACTAAACAAGATAATTTTAATTAAATCTAAAGAATTCTTTTTACCAAAAACATTTGATAAATCAAACGCCATATTTTTTAAATCACATACAGCAATTGGATAATTCATACCATTAATAATTTTCATTTCTAAATCAAAGATATAAGCAATAATTTTATTTACAAATAAATTAATATTTAATCCCTTATCACCATATTCATTAAATATAGAGTTAACATCTTCATAACAAGCATCATTTAATAATTCAAAAATCTTCTCTACATCCTTTGATCCAACAAAACCAAAAGTATCACCAATGAGTTTATCATCAATTAAAACATTTTCTTTAGATAATTGATCAAGCATACTTAAAGCATCTCTCATTGCCCCATCAGCAAGTTCAGCAATCAAGTTAGCAGCAGATTCAGTAATTTCAATATTTTCTAATTTAGAAATTCTTAATATATTACCTACAATAATATCAGGTGTCAATTTCTTAAAAGAAAAACGTTGACATCTTGACAAAATAGTAAGAGGAATTTTTTGTAATTCGGTTGTAGCTAAAATAAATATAACATGACTAGGCGGCTCTTCTAATGTCTTTAAAAAAGCATTCCAAGCACTACCAGATAACATATGAACTTCATCAATAATATAAATCTTATATTTTGAAAAAGTCGGCAGTATTTTAGCACTATCACGTAAATTTCTTATTTCGTCAACACCATTATTACTAGCGGCATCTATTTCAATTATATCAGGTGATTCACTAAAATTAACACAACTATTGCACTTATTACAAGGATTACCATCTACATTATTTTCACAATTAATTGCTTTAGCAAATATTTTAGCAGTACTTGTCTTACCAGTACCTCTAGGACCATGAAACAAATAAGCATGTGATACTTTATTTAAAACAATTGATTCTGAAAGTAACTTTTTAATAGCTTCTTGTCCATATAAATTTTCAAAAGAATCAGGTCGATATTTTCTATATAAAACCTTATATGCCATCCGCATCACCACCTACTACTAATTATACCATTTATCTCCTATTTTTCCAAAACAAATCACTTATTTTTTTATATTCATTTTCAAAAATATCATTATCTATTTTATAAAAATTTGTTTTCGAATACATCTTCTTATCAGTACTTTTTTCAAATAAATAATACACATTTTCAATTCTACTTTCGCGAATAAATAACTTACACATATCACACGGTTCAATTGTTACGTATAGCGTACATTTGTTTAATCTCCACTCGTTTATTTTTTTAGAATATTTTGAAATAGCAATAATTTCCGCATGATCAAAAACACAATTACTTTTATGACGTTTATTATAAGCATATGAAACAATTTTACCATCAGCAACTAAAACAGCTGCAACAGGTACCTCATTATGATTAATAGCTTTATTAGATAACTTTATTAATAATTTATATACATCATCTATCATAATTAACATCTCCATTTCAAATAAAAAAAGTGCACATGCGTAGAGGTAAATATGGCTGCTTTATTCCTAATCTGACCAGGTTATTACATACACATTGCACAAATATAATATACCACAACAATTAATAGATAACAAGAAAATAATGTGGAAAACATTTAAAATAATAATAAATTCATATTAATTACACACAATAAATATAAGAATTCATAATTAAATATCGAACAAAATATTTCCCGAGAAATATTTTTACTAAATAAATATTATAATTTACTTTACATTAAAATAATATATATTCATGTTTCACGTGAAACTTATAAAAAATAATGTTAATAACTTTA
>DJSP01000034.1:0-4013 GCA_002438065.1 Caryophanales bacterium UBA6331
AATTTATTCTATTTTACTGTATTAAGATAAGTAATATTTCTTTTTTTTAATTATTATGATACTATAAATATGTGATGATAAATGAATAAAAAAGGATTTACGTTAGTTGAATTAATGGCATCTTTAGTAATTTTATCTTTAATTTCTGTATTGATGTTTTCAACTATTCAAACATCAAGCAATAATGTTAAAAAGAAAAATTATGAAAATATAAAAAAAATGATAATTGAATCAACTATCAGTTATATGGTAAATAGTAGTGATGAAGATTATTCTCTCGATAAGGTAAAAGGCGTAGATAGTAAATGCGATGAAATGTTATCTTGTGCCCAGGAATATACGGTTGGAGATATACTTGATAAAAATATATATTATAGTTCAATCAAAAATAGTAATGATCAACCTACAATTCTTAATCCAATTACTAATGAAGGAATGAGAAATAAAAAATTTTTAATTTACTATGATACCAAAACTTATTCATTAAAAGGAGTCTTTTATGAAGATTATACTGAAGAAAATATGAAAGAGGAAAATAAATGAGAAAGATATTAATGATTATATTAGATGGATTTGGAATAAGAGAAAATGAACATGGAAATGCGGTAAAACTTGCTAATATGGATTATTTTAATTCTTTACTAAATAAGTATCCACATAGTTTATTAGAAGCATCAGGGGAGTATGTAGGTTTACCTGAAGGACAATTTGGTAATAGTGAAGTTTGTCATGAAGTTATTGGTTTAGGTAAAAAAATAAAACAAAAAATTACAGTTATTAATGAAGAAATATTTACTAAAAGAATTTTACAAAATGAAGAATTTAATAAATTAATAGAAACTACTAAGAAAAATAAATCAACATTACATTTAATGGGATTAACGTCTGATGGAGGAGTTCATTCTCATATTGGATATGTTTTAAAATTAATTCCTTTACTAAAAGAAAAAGGTATTAAAAAAATAGTGTTTCATGCTATCACTGATGGAAGAGATACATATATAAAATCAAGTGTAAAATTTATTAAAGAAGTAGATAATTTATTAAAAGAAGAAAAAATAGGTTATGTCGGAACTATTTGTGGTAGATATTATGCAATGGATAGAGATAATAAGTGGGATCGAACAAAAAAATATTATGATTTAGTAATTAAAAATAAAGGATTTAAAGTAAATGATTATGAACTAGCAATAAATAATTGTTATCAAAAGAATATAACTGATGAATTTTTACCACCTTTAGTTGTCGGAGAAGATTGTAATATAAAAGCAAATGATACTCTTTTATGGTTTAATTTTAGACCAGATCGTGCAAGACAGATTTTAAATAGTCTAACTAATCCAGAATTTAGTGAATTTAAAACTGATTATCAAGTAGAAACATGGAGTATGTTTGAAGTAAATGATGTCAGTAATATTCATACTTTATTTGCTATTCAAAAAAATGATATATATCCAATTGGAAAATATTTTTCAGATTTAAAATTAACTCAAGCTAGGATTGCTGAAACTGAAAAATATTCACATGTAACGTATTTCTTTAATGCTGAATTATCTAGAAAGTTTCCTTTATGTGATAATTATTTAGTAGAATCACCTAAAGTTGCTACTTATGATATGACGCCACTTATGAGTGCAACAGATGTTACAAGAAAAGTTAAATCGGCAATTAATAAAAATTATGATTTTATATTAGTTAATTATGCTAACCCAGATATGTTAGGACATACGGGTAATTTAAATGCAACAATTGAATCATTAAAAGGAATAGATAAATTATTAGAATATATTGTAAATTATAGTATAGATAATTTTTATAAAGTATTTATTTTATCAGATCATGGTAATTGTGATGAAATGCTTACTGAAAATGATGAAATGATAACAACTCATAGTTTATCTAAAGTTCCATTTATAATAACTGATGAAAATATTAAGCTTAAGAAAAATGGTGATTTAACAAATGTTGCACCAACTTTACTTGATTATATGGATATTGCAATGCCAAAAGAAATGGAAGATGCTAAAAGTTTAATAGTTGAAGAATAAAAAATATATGATAAAAGGGGAATATAATGAAAGAAAATATATTAAGAGAAAATGATATTAGGGGAAGATATCCTAATGAAATAAATGAAAATGCCGTAAAAATTATTGGCAAGGCTTTTGCTTATTATATTAAAGAAAAAAATTATAATAAATGTATAGTTGGACATGATAATAGATTAAGTAGTGAATCTTTAAATAAATCATTAATAAATGCTCTTGTTAATTCTGGAATAGAAGTTATTGATATTGGACTTGTTACTACACCAATGCTTAATTATGCAACGTTTATTAATGATATAGATTATGCTTTAATGATTACAGCTTCACATAACGATAAAAATGATAATGGGATTAAGTTATTTGGGAGGGAACATCTACATTTAAGTCAAGATGAATTAGTTGTTCTTTATGATTATATAAAACAAAATAAAGAAACATATGGTAGTGGATCGGTTCAAAAAATAAATATTAGAAATAACTATATTGAAATGTTACTAAATAAATTTCCTAAAATTAATAAGAAAGTTATAGTTGATTGTGGAAATGGTACTGCTTCGATAATTGTTAAAGATATATATTCAAAAATATTTAATAATGTTTCATATATTAATTCAATTTCTGATGGATCATTTCCAATACATAATCCGGATCCAAATGTTAGTAGTAATTTAAAATGGTTAATAGACGAAGTTAAGTTACGTAATTTTGATTTAGGTATAGCGTTTGATGGAGATGCTGATCGTGTAGGAATAGTCGATAATAAAGGAAATATTGTAACAACTGACTATTTAGTTGCTATATTTTCAAAAGATATTATAAAAAATAATGATAATAAAGATATAATTATTGACATAAAATGTTCAAAAGCAGTAGAACATGAAATAAAAAAACAGGGCGGTAATCCAGTTATCGTAAAAAATGGGTCAGCATATATTGAAACAGTTTGTCATGATCATCCGGCATTATTAGGTGGTGAGTTTTCAGGACATATCTTTTTTAGAGATGATTATTATGGATATGATGATGGTTTATATGCAGGACTAAGAATGGCTAAATTAATAATGGATAAAAATGTTGCATCTTGTGAACTAACCAAAAATATGGAAAAATTTTGTTCAACTGAAGAAATAAGAGTTACAGTAGATGATAATAAAAAAACAGAAATAATTGAACTAATGAAAGAGTATGCTTTATCTAAAAATTATACATGCAATTTTATAGATGGAGTTAGAGTAGAATATGAAGATGGTTTTTCACTAATTAGAAAAAGTAATACTGGCCCTACAATTACTATGAGATTTGAGGCAAGTACTAATGAATTATTAACAGAAAGGCAAAAAGAATTTACCGATAAATTAAACGAATTTATAGAAAAAATTTAGGTTCATTATCACTAGATAAATCTAAATTTTTTTTAATTTCACTTGATTTTTCTTTTTTAAGTTCATTTGGTTTTTTTGTTTCTTCTGAATGTTTAACATTCTTATTAATAGTATAATTTTTAATTTTTTTAATAAGAGGAGAGGTATCCTTATAAATGGGAATAACTTCATCAATAATATGTAACGATTTAGATGCTCCATTTAATAAATTACTTAAAATATCATTATTCATATTTATCACATTATAATTATATGTTTTTTTTAAAAATTATGTTATACTAACTTTAGAATAGAGTGAAAAAGATGAAAGATGTTGAAAAAAATAAAATATTATACTTTTTTTCTTTACCATTTATAGGAATCTATTATGTAGTAGATTTTATTTTTAGTATATTTAATAAAATTGATTTTATATTTAAACCAATTATTTCTTTCTTTAAGTATGTTTCTCTAGGATGTTTCTATACTACTTATGGTTTATTTTTTCCTATAATATATTTATTTAATAAATTAATAGATTTAGTTTATGATAGAAATAAAACTAAGATTAATTTAACAGATGTCGCTCCATATGAAAATGTAA
>DJSP01000034.1:4050-8966 GCA_002438065.1 Caryophanales bacterium UBA6331
TATGAAAATGTAAATTTAGATACAAGTGAATCTAATAAAAAAGAAATAGTTGTAAAAAATAATAAAAAGGTAACATTTAAAGAATATCTTGTTAATGAATGGAATAAGATGACTTTTGTAAAACAAAAGAAAAAGAAGGAAGAAGAGCAAATAGAAAGGTTGATTGATGAAGTTCAAAAAGATAAATCAAGAAGTGAAAAAGCCATTGCCTTTAAATATGTTGCTTTAGATTCTAAAGGAAAAAAAGTATCTAATATATTTATCGCATTTTCTAAAATGGAAGTATTATCATATTTAACAAGTGAGAATTTAAGAGTTCTTAGTATTACTACATCTAAATTAATTGATATTTTATATGGTCCTGAAAGTCAATTTCAAACTAGAATGTCAACTAAAGATTTAGTTTTTTGGTTAACGCAGTTATCAACATATATTAAATCAGGTATTACTCTAACTGAAGCAATGCGTATATTAAGTAAACAAATGAGCAATAATAAAAATAAAAAAAGATTATTTGATTCAATTGTTTATAATTTGACTTTAGGAGAATCGTTTTCAGTAGCGTTATCAAAGCAAGGAACAACCTTTCCAGCATTATTAATTAGTATGATTAAAACAGCCGAAGCAACTGGTGAATTAGAAGCAACCTTAGATGACATGGCAAATTATTATACAGAAGTAGAAAATACAAGAAAAGCTATGATAAGTGCAATGATGTATCCGGCTATTATAAGTGTGTTTTCAGTAGCTGTTATTACATTTATATTATTATATGTAATGCCACAATTTGAGTCAATTTATAAAGAAGCAGGAGCTGAATTAAATATTTTTACTCAGTTCTTACTTGATGCTAGTAAATTTTTAAAATTAAATATCTTTAAAATATTACTTATTATAATTTTAATTGCCCTAATATTAGCTATTGCTTATCAGAAAATAAAAGCATTTAGACGTTTTTTACAAGAATTTGCTATGAAATTACCTGGCTTTGGAAAAATAATAATATATAAAGAAATGAATATTTTTGCTAAAACATTTGCATCTTTACTTAAAAATAACGTATTTATAACGGATAGTATTAATTTACTTTTTGAAGTTACAAATAATGAAATATATAAAGAAATAATGCTAAAGACTGTAAACAATATAGCAAAAGGAGAAAAAATATCCGATTCATTTAAAGATCAGTGGGCAGTGCCAGAAGTAGCATATTATATGATTGTTACTGGTGAATCAACTGGAGAACTTGGAGATATGATGGATAAAGTAGCAAACTATTATCAAGTTGAACATAGGGCATTAGTTGATAATTTAAAGGCATTTATTGAGCCAGTTATGATTATATTATTAGCAGTAATTGTTGGTGGAATAGTTCTTGCAATCGTATTACCAATGTTCGGATTATATAAAAATATTCGATAGGAGATGAAATGTTAGAAGTTTATATATTTATAATGGGGTTATTATTTGGATCTTTTTATAACGTAGTTGGTATGAGACTTCCTAATAATGAATCAATTGTTTTTCCAGGAAGTCACTGTGAAAAATGCAATCATAAATTAAAATGGTTTGAAAATATCCCTTTAATATCCTATATAATATTAGGTGGTAAATGTAGTAATTGTAAAACAAAAATATCTATTTGGTATCCGGCAATTGAACTTTTTACTGGTATGTTATTTTTAATAAGTTATTACACATTTGGACTTACTTATGAATTTGCCATTGCAATTATAATTTCAAGTTTAGTATCTATTATTTTTGTAAGTGATATAAATTATTATATAATTTTAGATAGTCCTATTATTATTGGAAGTATATTAATTATAATTATAAAATTATTATTTACATCATTAAAAGATACTTTGATATCAGTTGGAAGTGGATTGCTAATATTTTTCATAATGTATGGAATAATGCTTTTAGGTAATTTCCTTTTTAAGAAAGAATCATTGGGTGGAGGAGATATTAAGTTATCATTTGTAGCAGGCTTAGTACTAGGACCTATTTTAGGTATATTCTATATTATTTTTGGATCTTTTTTAGCGTTTCCTTATGCAATCTATATTACTATAAGAAATAAAGAAAATATGTTACCGTTTGGACCATTTTTAATATCAAGTTTATTAATAATTTATTTAGATTATAATTTTTTCTTAAATTTTATTAATGCATTATTTCGAATATCTTAAATATAAAGTTAATTAGAACTTTAAACTATCATAAATTTAGGTTAATGATAGTTTTTTTGTAATATTTATTATAAAATAAAAATGGTGATGAAAACATGGAAAAAATTATTTTAGTAGATGGAAATAATTTAATATTTAGAAGTTACTATGCAACAGCAACAACAGGTAATTTAATGGTTAATAGTAAAAATTATCCTACTAATGCCTTATATGGTTTTACGAATATGATTAATAAAATAATAGAAGAAGAAAAACCAACCTTTATAGCCGTTGCTTATGATATTGGGAAAAACTTTAGACATGAAAAATATAAAGAATATAAAGCTGGAAGAAGTGCTACTCCTAATGAACTTATTATTCAACTTAATAAATCTAAAGAACTACTTGATGCTATGGGAATTAAACATATAGAATTAGAAAATTATGAAGCAGATGACATTATTGGTACTTTAAGCAAAATGGCCCTTGATGATAAGAATTTTACTGCAACTATAGTTTCTTCAGATAAAGATTTATTACAATTAATTAATGAAGAAGTAGAAGTAAAATTATTAAAAAGTAAAGATTACATCAGATATACTAAAGAAAAATTTATTGAAGATTATGGAATTGATCCCATCAGAATGATTGATCTAAAAGCCTTAATGGGAGATTCTTCTGATAATGTTCCTGGTGTTAAAGGAATAGGTGAAAAAACAGCTTTAAAACTATTACAACAATATAATTCTTTAGAAGGTATTTATGCTTCAATTGATACAATTAAAGGAGCTACTCATGATAAATTAGCAAATGAGAAAGATACAGCGTTCTTTTGTAAAGATATTTGTACTATCTGTTTAAATGCTCCAATAAAAGAAAATTTAACTGACTGTAAATATTTAGGACCAAATAATAATAAATTAATTGAAATATATAAAGAACTTGAATTTTATTCTTTATTAAAAAAGATGGATTTTAAACAAGAAACAACTAAATCTAATTACAAAATATTAAATAATGTAGAAGAAATTAATAAAAATAAAAAAATATCTTATTATATTGAATGTGATAATGAAAATTATCATAATGCTAAAATATTAGGAATGGGTATTTATGATGGAATTAACTTATTTTATGTTAAACCTGAAATGATTAAAGAATGTTTAGATTATTTAAAAGATAATGAAAAATATACTTATGATTTAAAAAAGAATATTAACCTACTTAATAACATCAAATTAAATACTTCTTTTGATCTTATGATAGCAGCATATTTACTTAACTATCAAATTAAAGAAGATTTAGCAGTTCTTATGAATAAAGAAGAAATATATATTCCATTTTATAATGAAGTTATTAAAGATGGTAAGGGTTTAGAAAATGAAGTAACACTAAAAGCTAAATATATTTTTGATAGTAAAGAAAGATTTATAAATGAATTAGTTAAAGAAGAAATGTTAGATTTATTTACCAAAGTTGAAATGCCTTTAATAACTATTTTGGCTAAAATGGAAATAAATGGAATTATATGTGATAAAAATATTTTAGATTCTCTTCAAAAAGATATGGATAAAAATTTAACTGATATAGCTAAAAAGATATATACTGTATGTGGGGAAGAATTTAATATTAACAGTCCTATTCAATTAGGTGTTGTTCTATTTGAACATATGAATTTACCATTTGCTCATAAAAATAGTAAGTCTAAAAGATACAACACTGATGCAAGTACTATATTAAAATTATCTAAAACAATTCCTGAATTAAAATTAATAATCGATTATCGTAATTTAATTAAATTAAATAGTACCTATTTAGAAGGATTAAAAGATTATATTAGAGAAGATGGTAAAATTCACACAATATATAAACAAGCCTTAACTAGAACTGGAAGATTATCTAGTTCAGATCCTAATATGCAAAATATTCCTTCTAAAAAAGAAGATGGAAAGCTTGTTAAAAAAGCATTTTTACCTGAATATGATGAATTTTTAAGTACCGATTATTCTCAAATTGAATTAAGAGTACTTGCTCACTTATCTGGTTCAAAAGAATTAATAAATGCTTTTAATAATAATATTGATATTCACAAGCAAGTAGCTAGTGATATATTTGGAGTTCCACTAGAGGAAGTAACCACATTACAAAGAAGTAAAGCTAAAGCAGTCGTATTTGGAATTGTATATGGAATAAGTAGTTTTGGTTTAAGTGAAAATTTACAAATAAGACCAACTGAAGCCAAGGAACTTATTGAAAAGTTTAATGAGATGTATCCAGGAGTTAAAGAATATATGGATAACGTTGTTAAAGATGCTTATAAAAATGGTTATGTAAGAACTTTATTTAATCGTAAAAGAAATATTGAAGAACTAACAAATAAAAATTATATGATAAGACAGTCAGGAGAAAGAATAGCTATGAATACCCCTATTCAAGGAACAAGTGCCGATATTTTAAAAATGGCTATGATTAAAATTAATGAAGAAATGACTAAAAATAAATTAAAGTCTAAATTGTTGTTACAGGTACATGATGAATTAATATTTGATTGTGTTAATTCTGAAAAAGAGGAATTAACTAAAATAGTTAAAGATGCCATGGAAAATACAGTTAAATTAGACGTTGCATTAAAAGCAAGTTTAGATTTTGGTTCAACCTGGTATGATACAAAATAAAAAAGAATTGAAAATGTAAATCAAATGTAAATTGACGCGGGGGGGGTATTAGTATATAATTTTACTAGGA
>DJSP01000098.1 GCA_002438065.1 Caryophanales bacterium UBA6331
GTTAACATCAAGAAGTATCAGTTATACAGAAGAATTAGCAGGAGATTTTGAAGATTTAAAGGAGGTTTCAAGACTAATGAAGGAATATTCAGAAGATACATCAAACTTAATATACTATGACAAAGAAGCTATGGAAGAAAGCATGAGAATAACAGACCTTAAATTTGCCAAAGAAGAAGGACTTGATGAAGGATTTAATCTAGGCGAAAAAAATGGAATTCTTATTGGCGAAAAGAATGGAAAACTAAAACAATCAATTAATATGGCTAAAAAAATGCTTAAGGATGGATTGGATATTGAATCAATTTCTAAGTACTCTGAATTATCCAAAAAAGAAATATTAAAGTTACAAAACAACTAACAATATTTCTTTTTTATTATTAAAAATATGTAAACTTAACACTTTTATAATTATAATAACTATAAAAATAGTAATAATTTGATATAATCTTTACTTAAAGAGGGAAGTAATAAAATGAAGAAAACAATAAGTATAATATTATTAATTTTATGGATGATAATTATTTTTTCTTTTTCTAGTGCTGATGCAAATAAATCTACTGGTACCAGTGATAAAGTAATAACTACTATGATAGAAATAAAGGATAGAATAACTGATCAAGAAACACCAATAAATGAAAAAGAAATAATAGTTAGAAATTCATCATTTTATGTTAGAAAAATAGCTCATATAACAGAATATCTTATTTTGGGATTTTTAATGTTTAATGTTTTAAATCAATATAATATAACAAATATTTATTATGCAATTATATTGTGTATTTTATATTCATGTACTGATGAGTTTCATCAATTATTTATTAATGGTAGAAGTGGTAGTATTAGAGATGTATTAATTGATACAATTGGAATACTTTTTGGAACTTATTTATATAGAATATTAATTCTTAGAAAGAAAAATAGTTAACATAATTTACTTAATGTTAAAAATTTATTCTTATTATTTTCTTGTTATATTATAAAATGTTGATTTTTTCAACAATTTTGCATATTTTGCATATAATAAAAATGAATTTATTGTTTGGGGTGACAAATATGAAAGAATTAAATTACAAAAAAATTGGAGAAAGATTAAGAAAACTTAGAAAATATATGGGGTTAACTCAAGAACAGGTTGCCAGCATTTTAAATGTTGGCAGAGATGCAATATTAAGAATTGAAAAAGGCGATCGAAAAATTGATTTGCAAGAATTAATGAATTTTTCAAAATTATACAATATTAGTATGGATGAATTAACAAGAGAAGATTTTAACATAATTAGTAGTGATATTATTTTTGCAAGAGGATTTAATGAACTTAGTGAAAATGATAAAAATGAAATTATTAGTTTAATTGAATATAAAAATATTTTAAAGAAACAAAATAAGGATAATTAGTATGACTCCAGAAGAATTAGCACAAAGTGAATTAGACAAACTAAAAAGTAATGGTAAATTAAGTTTTCCAATCGATCCATTTAAAATACTTCACAATGCTGGGATTACAGTTGTTTTAAAAGATTTCGATAATTTAGATGGAATCATTATTAATGATGATGAAAATTTTACAATTGTAGGAATTAATGCCAATAATGGATTACAAAGGCAAAGATTTACTGCAACACATGAATATTGTCATTTTATAAAAGATTTAAATAAAGAAATTGGACGAACTGATTTTATTGAATGTTTAAAAAGATCAAATAAAAAAATAGAAAAATATGCAAACGATTTTGCTGGTTATTTACTTATGCCTACAAATGAATTAAAATTTATTTGTGAAAAATATAAGAATAAAGAGGGATATATTGATTTTGAAAGTATTACTATTATTGCTGAATATTTTGGTGTTAGTTTTTATTCTTGTTTGAATCGAATAGCTTATGACTTAAAATTAATAGATGGTAATATATCTTCTGAATTTCTAAGACAAAGAATGAGCGACTATGGTGTATCTTCTAAAAGAATGGAACTAATAGAAAATAAAATAGATAGCACTTTACTATCTCATATAATTAACTCAATGAGTTTTGTAATGACTGATACGAATAATTATATTGGACAAAAGTTTTTACAAATATGTTGCATATTTTGTCTATAAGTTTATAGCTATTCATCCATTTAGAGATGGTAATGGGCACATTTCAAGAGCAATAATGAATTGGCTTTTAAGTAAGAAAAAGATACCACCAATTTATGTTGATCAAAAAAGTAAAAAGGAATATTTAGATGCTTTATCAAAAATAGATTTAAAAAATGATTTAGTTCCATTTGTTATGTTTATTGAAAAAAGGATAATTCACACGATCGTTGAACTACATAAGTATTTATTTGTTGATGAAATAGATGAGGAAGAATTAAATGATGATTTAGAATTTAATGAAAGATAATAAATGATTTATAAATAACTAGATAAATTCTATATAGGCAATATTTGATATGTACATATTTCTTAAACAACCAAAAATATGATAAATTGTGTTTAAAATATATTCTTACTAATTGAAATATAAATGAACTTCATATATAATTATTTTTGAGGAGTAAAAGAGATGGAAGAAATAGATTTAAAAGAATTGCTTAATTATTTTGTAAGTAAAATGTTTTTAATGTTATCTATCATATTTGTAGTTTTAATTATTGGTTTTAGCTATGATGCTTTTATTAAAGTACCTAAATATAAGAGTTATACCACTATTTTATTAACTACTGAAAATAGCACTATAACAAGTACAGATGTAATGCTAAATAAAAACCTAATAGATACTTATGCTGAAATAATTAAGAGTAGAAAAGTAGTAGGAAAGGTAATTGAAAATTTAAATTTAGATTATACAATTGAAGAATTACAGAAAAATATTTCAGTAGCTAATGTTAATGATACCGAAATAATAAAAATTACAGTTGATAATAAAGATGGTAATTTAGCTAAAAATATAGCTAATGAAATAGCCAAGGTATTTAATGGAGAAATAATTAAACTTTATAATATCCAAAATATTGGAATTGTAGATTATGCTGAAGAATCATTAGTTCCATATAATATAAATATTTTAAAGAGTATAGCAATTTATATTTTAGCTGGGTTATTTACAAGTTTGGCAGTCGTATTTGTTATGTTCTATTTTGATACAACAATTAAGACAACTGAAGAAGTTGAAAGAAAATTAAATATTCCAGTTATTGGAGCAATTCCTGTTGGAGGTAGAAAACATGAATGAGTTACTAGTTTATAATAGACCTAAAAGTCATGTTAGTGAAGCAATAAGAACTTTAAGAACAAATCTAGAATTTACATTTGTTGGTAATGAAAAGAATGTTATCTTAATTACAAGTTCCATGCCTGGTGAAGGAAAAAGTTTTATTTCTGCAAATTTAGCAGCATCATTTAGTATGATAGATTGCAAAACAATTCTTATTGATGCCGATATGCGCAAAGGAAGACAACATAAAATATTTAATTTAGATAAAGATAAAGGATTATCTTCATTATTATTAGAAGACGTTAAAAAATATAGCAAATACGTATGTAAAACTGAAATTAAAAATTTAGATGTTATTCCAAGTGGAATAGTTCCACCTAATCCTAGTGAATTATTAGGATCAGAAAAAACAAAAGAATTATTAGAATTATTAAAAGAAAAGTATGATTTAATTATAATTGATTGTCCACCTATAAATGCTGTAACTGATGCATTAGTTCTAACAAAATTTGCTGATGAAGTAGTATTAGTTAGTGCATATAAAGTTACACCTATTGATTTATTAGAACAAAGTAAAAAGGCTTTAGAAAATAGTGGTGCTAAAATTGCTGGAGTTATAGTTAACAAACTTGAAAATAAAAAAGACCATTATTACTATGGTAAATATTATAATTAATGAAAGACATACATAATCATTTAATATTTGGGATAGATGATGGTTCTGCGTCAATTGATGAAAGCATTAAAATATTAAATGAAATGTGTAATAGAGGAGTTACAGAAATTGTCTTAACTCCTCATTATATTATAGGGACAAATTATAATTGTAATAATAAAATAAAAAAAGAAAAATTAAAAGAATTGCAAAAATTAACTAATATAAAATTATATCTTGGCAATGAAGTGTTTATTGATAATAACATTTTAGATTATATAAAAAATGATGAAATAAGTACTATTAATAACACTAGATATTTACTAATAGAATTACCATTAAGAGAAAAATTAGAAATTGCCTTTGATATATTATTTAATCTTAGAAATAATGGTATAGTTCCAATTATAGCTCATCCAGAAAGATATCATTACATAAATTTAGAAGATTTAGAAAAAATGATTAATTTGGGATGTCTACTTCAAGGCAACATTTCTTCATTATCAGGAAAATATGGTAAAGGAGCTAAACATAATTTAGAATTATTTTTAAAAAAACATATGATACATATACTCGGAACTGATACCCATCATGATTGTATTAATTTAGAATTATGTTATAATACATTAGATAAATTTGTAAGTAGTAAGATGAAAGATGAATTATTATTTGAAAATTTTGACAAAATAATAAATAATAAAGATATAAGTGCATATAAAATACTAAACACAAATACCTTATTTAAGAAAGAGAGGATTAAATGAAATATTTAAAAAAAGCAATTCTTTTTTTCATATTAATAATTAGTGTTAATACATATGCTGTTAATAAAGAAGATATAATATCCCTAACAGAAAATATAAATATTTGTTCAGATAAAACTAATTCCTTAATAAAAGGATTTAAAAATTCATATATTAGAATGCTTAATGAAAGAAATATTAGTGAAGAAGGTTTAAACACAATTTATAATAATATAAATAAAGTTATAAATATTTTAAATAGTAATGAAGTATGTAGTACAGAAGATAAAGATAAAATACCTAGTAATGTAAAAAGTTCTTTGTATAGTTTATATAATGAAACTAATAATATAATTCTTAAATCGCCAAAGATAACGGCCGAAAATGAAAATAATGAAACTGAAAAAAATGAAGAAACTAAAACTACAGTAAAAGAAGATACTAATATAGTTATTGATAAAAATAATGAAGAAATAAAAATATATGATAATGGTACGTTAAAAGATATTATTAAAACCAATAATAAACTTAATTATGTTGGAATTAATAAAATAGTTAAAATATTAATCGTTGGATTAAATGTAACTTTGTTAATGCTTATTATTCTTAAAATTATTAAAAGAAAATCTTTATTAATTACCAGTTTATTATATTGTAACATTTTATTACTTATTGTTATATTTGTTTTTAAAGATAAAATTAGTATTGGTTTAGATGTGATTTCACTTATGAATGTTCAAGAAAAAATTATTGAAAAACAAGCAGTTATTAGTAATAATAAAATAATTTCTTATCCTTCCTATGGAACAAATTATGGTACTATTAAAATAAATGATCAAGTGGAATCCATATATTTTGGCGATAGTACTAATATATTAAAACAAGGAATTGGGACATCAAGCATGTATGCTATTCCAGGAGATAATAAAAAGGTTGTTTTATCAGGCCATAATACAGGTGTATTTAGAAATTTATCTAAATTAAAAAATGGAAATAAAATTAATATCCAAACAAAATATGCTAATTTTGATTATATAGTTAAATCAACCAAAATTGTTAATGAAAATGATTCTAGTTCCTTAGATAAAGATTATGATTTAATACTTTATACATGTTATCCTAATGATGATTTATATGGAAGTAAAAGATTAATCGTATTTGCTAATTTAACTAAAGCAAAATGGTTAGGAGAATCAAAATGAAAAAAATCTTAATTCATTTTAATACATTTATAATGTTTGTTTTAACTGTTTTATTTATTTTCTTTATTGAATTTGAAATAGCAATAAGACCTAATAATATAATTACTAATCTTGAAAATATAAATTACTATCAAAAAGCTTATTCAAATATATTACAAGAATTTGATAATATTATTGTTAATAATAACTTAAAAGAAGAAATAATTAATTATTATACTTTTGATGATAATAAAAAAGATATTAATTTAATAGTAAGAGGTAATAATATAGATCATTATTATGAAATAAAAGAAATAGTTAGTAAATATAGTAAAGACGAAAAAGTAACTAACAAATACAGTAAAGAAATAAATGAATTAATTAATAAAAATATATTTATGGTAGATGAATATCATGTTCTTAATAAGTTTTATTTAAATATATATGATTGTCTATATATAATAATTATATTTGTAATTATTCAAATGTTTTTGATAATAATTAATTATTTTTTAAGTAAAAATTTTTCATTTATTAAAGTTATATTATTATCTAGTTCGATATTAATCGGATTGCCTAAATTATTTATAAATTTTAGTGGTATTATAAATAATTTTACTTATGGAAATAAATATTTTAGTGAATTAATTATTTTTTTAATAAATAACTTTATAAATGAATTATTTATTTATTCAGTTGCCGGAATTACATTTGTTGTATGTTTAAATGATTTTACTAAAAAATATCATAAATAAATCTTGTTGCTATTTAAAAGATTATTATGTAAAATAAGTTTATGGAAATCAAAGAGTTTAAAAAGTTAAAAGGAAATGTTTATGAGTTAAAGTTTAAAAGTGGAGAAGAAATTAAACTTTATGATGATGTTATATTAAAATATAATTTATTAGTAAATAAAAGTTTTAATGACAAATTATATGAAGAGATAATTAAATATAACAAAAGTTTAGATGCCTATTATATAAGTTTAAAATATTTAAATAGTAAACTTAGATGTGAAAAGGAAATAAGAGATTATTTAAAGAAGAAAGAATTTTCATTAGATATAATTGATAAAACAATTGATAGATTAAATAAATATAATTATTTAAATAGAGATTTGTATGTTAAAAGTTATGTTAGTGATAAATATAATTTTACATTAAATGGTCCCATTAAAATTAAAAGAGAACTTTTGAGCCTAGGTTTTAATGATGAAGAAATAGATAAATATTTAGATTTTAATTTTGATAATAAAATAAAGAAAATTATTGATAAAAAGGTTAAGAGTAATAAAAAATATAATGAATATAATTTAAAAATTAATATAAGTAATTATTTAATTAATTTAGGTTATAAAAAAGAAATGTTTAATGAATATATAAATGAGGTTAAAATAGATAATAGTTTAGTTATAAAAAAAGATATTGATAAGTTAAAGAATAGATATCAAAAGAAATATAGTGGCAAAGAGTTATATTATTTTATTAGAAATAAGTTATATCAAAAAGGTTATAGAGAAGAAGAAATAGGAGATGTATTAAATGAAAATATATTATGATAGATTAAGTAACGAAGAGAAAAAAGAAATTAAGAAGAATATCAAAAATTCTAAATTTGTTTCGTTGTATAAAAAAATTAATTATTATTTATTTTTATGTTATGGTTGTTTCTTTTTAATTATAGTTGATATTTACTTTAGATTTTATTTTAATGGTAAAACACTTGATTATATAGTTGATGCTATAATTATGCTTGCTGTATTTATATTCTATTATAAATTATTAAAATTAAAAGAAACTACCTTAAATAAATATGCGTTAGAAGAAAATAAAAAGACAAAATAAAAAAATTATCCTGAAATATAGATAATTTTTTATTTTAATACTTAGTTTGAACTACTACTTGATTTAGCGTTTAATAATGCATTTGAAATATATGTTGAATATAATTTATTAATTTCATCATCTTGAATATTCATTCCATATGATTTTCTAAGCTCAACTAATGCATTGATGCTTAATGTTGAATCACTAGATTTTAGTTCAGTTGCTAAAGTATTAACAATTTCATCTTTTTTGTCTTCTAAGGATGGTTTTTCTTTTTCATCGGTTTTAAGAATGATATGATAACCATATTTAGTTTTTACTGGAGTAGTAGTATATTTTCCTTTTTTTAGAGCAAATGCTGCTTTTTCAAATTCTTCTACCATATCACCAGTATTGAAGTAACCTAAATCTCCACCTTTATCTTTGTTTGAAGTATCATCAGAATACTCTTTAGCAAGAACATCAAATGATTCTCCGTTTTTAAGCTTTTTGATAATATCTTTAGCTTTATTAAGTGCTTCTTTATCAGCAGCGTCTTTTTCATCATCAGTCATACTATCAGTAACTTTTGGAGTAATTAGGATATGTTTACATGAAATATCTCCATAAACATTTTCATCATAATACTTTTGAATTTGTTTGTCAGTTATACTTTCTTTAGCATAATCATTAACTGCTTCAGTACGATAATAATTTAATCTAATAATATCTTTAAATTTATCAATATCAGAAATACCATAATATGAATAAATCTCTTCCTTTAATTTAGATTCATCAAATTTACCATTATCATCTTTATAATTAGTTTTGATTAAGTCATATTGTTCATCAACATACTTGTTAGCATCACTTTCTTTATCTGGATATTTATCTAATAAAATTTTAGTATCAATCATATCTAATAAACTAGATAAAGCTGTATTTTTAATTTTATTATATAAATCACCAGCACTTATCCCTAAATTTTCATTAGTAAATGATACTAAGGCTTCATCTCCGTTAGGTAAAGTAGTAATTTTTCCACAACCACTAGTTAAGCCAAGTACAACTAAACAAATTAATAATTTTTTTTTCATTTTCCCTCCTAATGATTATTATAACAATCAATTTCTTAAAATACAAGAACACTACCTAGGTTTTTTGAATACAATAAAATGAGAGATGAAAAGGAGGGAGATTATGAACGGTTGTTGTAATAATAATAACGGTGTAAGTGGTGCTGCATTTATACTTGTATTGTTTATTTTATTAGTAATTATAGTTGGTGCTGCAGTAATCTAGGGTAAGGAGGCGTTAAAATGCTAGGTAAAAAAGGTTGCAAGAATAATAATGTAAGTGATGCTTTTATCGTTTTAGTTTTATTTATATTGCTTGCAATTATTCTTGGCTCAGTTCTAGTATATTAAATATAAGAGGGTAACCGAGACTGCTGAAAAAGTGTA
>DJSP01000036.1:0-9316 GCA_002438065.1 Caryophanales bacterium UBA6331
ATTATATACTATTACCCCCCCCGCGTCAATTTACATTTGATTTACATTTACAATTTATTATAATTTTTTACATTATTTACTCATCATTTTTCTTTGGCATCAACTTACATACTGTATAATCATAATCTTTTAATTTATTTAAAATCTTATTACAAATATCAATATCAAGTGATTTAATAATATTTATAAATCCAGAATTTACTTCTCTATAATCCATAACCTCATCAACAATATAATTATTAACAGCAACTGGGGAATCAAATAATAGTGTATAATTACTTATATTTACTTTTGCTACTCTTTGTAAATCACTACTATCCATTTCTAATTTATTAAATTTATCAATAATCTTATCTTTAAAATACTCTGGATAAAATGTAGAACTTATAAAAAATATTATATAATAATCATTAGATATAACTGTTGAAAATTCTAAATCATCAACAATATTTGCTTTTTGCATTTCTTCTAATAATAACGATGTTGATCCAAAATTTACATCTAAAATACTATACAAATATATTTTTAATATATATTCTTCTAATTTTAAACTTTTAAAATTTCTTTTAGGAATCTTAATTCCTATAGATATCTTAGGTTTATCTATATTCATTTTAATTATTTCTTCTTTTTTATAAACTTTTTCAGGCTCTTTTGGATAAATATCTTTAACATTAAATTCTTTATTTATGTTTAATTCTTTCATTTTTTCTGATACTATTGCTAAGGCTTCATTAGGATTAAAATTACCAGTTATTACTAAAAACATATTTTTAGGATTATAATAAGCATCATAACAAGTAATAACATCTTCAAGCTTTATACTTTTAACATCTTTAACAGTACCACCAACTAGGTACCTATGTTCATCATTTATAAATGCATTTTTTAAAGTACCATTAACAATAGTCATATTTGAATCATCTTTATACATTTTTACTTCTTCTTCTATAACACCCTTTTCACTTTGAAATAATTCTTTTGTAAAATAAGGTGTATAAACATATTCAAGTAAATATTCTAAATTTTCTTTAAATCTATTATTACTCACAACGTTATAACTTGTTAAATCAAAAGTTGTAAAGGCATTAATTGATGATCCTATTTTACTATAATGATCAAACACAGAACCATCTTTCATATTAAAAGATAAATGTTCTAAATAATGTGCTATCCCTTTAGGCATATCATATTCTTTATTATTATATTTGAATTTAGTGTTAATTGATCCAAATCTAGTATTTAAAGTTAAATAAAATTTGTTAATGTTCTTATTAGGAATCATATAAATTTCTAAACCACAATCTAGTTTATCATAAAATAATGTTTCATCAGTATTATTTAATTTAATTTTTTTCATTTAGACTCCCCTTTAAAGAATATATTGTACATATATTTATTTTATTTGCTAAATTATAAATATCTTCTTTAGTTACTTTTTTAAAATTAACTAATCTTTCTTCGAGAACATCAATTAGTCCTAAATCATGGTAAAGTAGATTATCTACCATTCTGCTTGGTGAATCTTCTGTCATTTTTAAACTAGTTAAAATAAGTTCTTTGGCTTCAGATAGTTCTTCATCTGTTATAGTAGTTTTCATTTCATTAATAGCATCTTTAATTAATTTAATTGCTTTTGCCTCTCCACTTACATCTACTCCAGTTGATATTAAAATCATGTTATCATATTTCATATAAGAAGATTGGACATTATAACATAGGGAATTATCAATTCTTAATTTCTTAGATAATTTAGTTTGAAGTGATCCGCCTCCTAATATAATATTATAAAGATTGGCTACATATTTTTTTTCAAAATCAGTTAAATTATATAAATTAAGTAGAAAAACTAAATTGGTTTGAAAATAGTTAGTTGTTTTAGTTTCTTTAATTAATTTTCTTTTCTCATTTTTAACATATACATTTACATCATGAGTTTTAATAATATCAAATTGTTGATATTTTTTTATTGTTTTATCAACTTTATCCATATCTAAATTACCAATAACATAGATATCAATATAATCATTTTTTAAAACATTTTCATAATAATCATAAAGATTTGATTGATTTATTTTAGGTAAATCTTCTACTCTACCATTTGTTTCATAACTTGTTGGGCAATTACCTAAAGTTTTAAATGCATCTATAATTGCTGCTTTTCTAGGATGTTCAACTATAGATTTTAATTCAGATTCAAGTTTTATTTTAACATAATCAACTTTTTCTTTATCAAATTCATTATTTGTAACTAAGGGATTAAATATTAATTCAAATAATAATTTAAAAGATTCATCTATTATTTCTTCATCACTATATTTTGGAACAAGAAAATCAATGCAAAAACTAGTTAGAATCATATTTCCTACTTTACTAGTTACTGAATATACAGAAGCATTATATAAATCTTGTAATTTTAAGTTTAATAATCTATTAGTTTCATAATTTTTACTTCCTTCTAGTAGAGTATCAAATAAAACATTTCTAATTGTTAGTTCTTCTACGTTTACGTTATTTCTAAACATTAATTCAACATGACATGTTTTAAATCTATCAGTCTTAATTGTATGTAAGTTATAACTACCATAATTTTTATTATTTATAAGCATTATTAACACCATCCAATATTATTATAACTAAATAAAACTATTTTATAAACAAGAATTAATCTATTTTGATACTTTCTTTACTAAAAATGTGAATCTCGTGCTATAATAAGATAGAAGGTAGGTTGATAAAAGTGAATCCAGTTCACATTGTAACTGACAAAAAAAATATAGCTCCTAGAGTATTATTCCCAGGAGATCCATTAAGGGCAAAATATATTGCTGAACATTATTTAGAAAAGCCTGTATTAATTAACAATGTAAGAAATATGCTTGGTTATACTGGTTTTTATAAAGGAAAAAGAGTAACTGTTATAGGTTCTGGTATGGGATGTGCTAGTTGCTGTATCTATGCATATGAGTTGTATCAAATCTATAATGTAAAGAAAATTATTAGAATTGGCTCAGCTGGAGCATTTAATCCTAATATTTTGGTTGGAGATATTGTACTTGGAACATATTCATTTTCTTTTTCTAATATAAGATACGCTATGTGTAAGAGTAAAGCTAAAAAGGTAGCATCATCAAATAATTTAAATCAAATTATTGAAAGTAAGGCTAAAAGTTTAAATATTGAATTAAAAAAAGGTGGTCTATACACTTCTGAAATATTTGAGCCATATATTCCTACTCCTCATTTAAATAAACAAATTCCTAAAAATATTAAATTACTTGCTAGTGAGATGGAATCTTTCGGTTTATATAGTATTGCTGATTATCTTAATAAAGAAGCAACTTGTTTAGTAACAATTACTGATAGTCCTTTTGAAAAGGGTAAAGATTACACTGCTTTAGAAAGACAATTTAATTTAAATAATATGATTTTATTAGCGTTAGAATCTATAATTAAATAAAACTATCATTTTTTTGATAGTTTTTATATGTATTTATTAATTTTATCAAATTCATTTTCAGAAATAAGTGTTTTAATTTTTAATTTATTATGGTACAAGTTTAACTTATTTTCGTAGTAATCTAATTTTTCTTTAACTTCTTTTAAGGTTTTACTAATCGCATTTCTTGATACATTAAATTCAGTAGATATCTCACTTAACGAAAGATTATCACAATAATAGGCTTTAAAATAATTAATTTGAGTAAAGGTTAGCAATTCTCCATAATAATCAAATAAAGCATTATAGTAAATTATATCATCCATTACATTAAATCCTTTAGAAGTCCATAAATATATTCTTCGATATCAAATGACTTTAAATCATCAATTCCTTCTCCCAAGCCAATAAATTTAACTGGTAATTTAACTTCTTCTTTAATAGCAAGGACAATTCCACCTTTAGCTGTTCCATCTAATTTAGTTAAAACAATCCCGGTAATGTTTGTAATTTCTTTAAAACTTTCAGCCTGACTTATACCATTTTGACCAGTTGTTGCATCAATTACTAAAAGGGTTTCATGAGGAGCTCCTGGAATTATTTTACCTATAACTTTATTAACTTTTTCAAGTTCGTTCATTAGATTTACTTTATTTTGTAATCTTCCAGCTGTATCTATAATTATTAAATCACAATTTTCTTTTAGTGCTTGTTCTAATCCATCATAAATAACACTTGAAGGATCAACATTTTCTTTACCACAAAAACATGAATCAGTTCTTCTAGCCCATTCTTCTAATTGCTTAACAGCTCCTGCTCTAAAGGTATCTGCTCCAACCAACATTATTTTATGCCCTTGTTTTTTATAATTATTTGCAATTTTTCCAATAGTTGTTGTTTTTCCTACTCCATTAACTCCAACCATTAAAATAACTGTTGGTCCATCTTTTTGAATATTAATCTTATCAGTTAAAGTATCGCCATCGACATAAATCATGAATAATTCATCAATTATTATTTCTCTTAAGACATTAGCATCTTCGATTTTTTCTTCTTTAACTCTTTTCTTTAATTTATCTATGAATTTATAAGTAGTATTAACACCAATATCAGCTTTAATTAAAATACTTTCAAGTTCATCAAAATATTCATCATTTACTTTAGTATATTTATGACCTAAAAAACTTAAATTAGAAACAAATTCATTTCTTGTTTTTTCTAATCCTTTATCATATGTTTCAATATCTTTTTTATCTTCTTTTTTAAATATTTCTTTAAATTTATTAAATAATCCCATAGCATCTCCTTATTCGCATGTTACTTTTGACATATCTATAGTTGCTTTATATGTATTCTCATCTATTTGTACATCAATTGTTCCATTACACTTGCTTGCTTTATCATCTATGATTTTTTTTATATCTATATCTTTAAAACCATCAACAAGCTTATCTCGAGCTGTATCGCACCTTTCAGTACCTAATAACTTCTTTGTTTCATCTGATAAATTACAGTATATTACTTCATCTACAATTATTTTAACAGAATCTTCAATTTGTTTTTTATTTAATTCAGAAATTGCTTTTTTGCTATTGTTTAGTGCATCTTGTATGTTAGGATAAATAAGAGCGAAAATCAAAGACATTATAACAATTATCGCTAATATTTCAACTAATGTAAATCCTTTTTTATTCATCTACTTTTCTCTCCTTTAATTATTATTTTTTAAATATTTAATATTTGCTTCTGATAATATTTTCATTTGCGATATAGCAATAGAATTAAGCCTTTTTAATCTTTCTGACTGACTTATACCATCGTTTATAAAGACAGAATTCAAATTTTCTAAATTTGATAAGCATATAAGTTCATCAATGCTAGCATAATCCCTAATATTTCCTGTTTTATCTGGATTTTCGCTTTTCCATTTTTTTGATGTAATTCCGAAAAGTGCCATATTTAAAACATCTGCTTCTTCTGCATAGACAATATTTGTTTGTTCTTTAGTTAACTTTGATGGAATTAAATTTCTTTTTATTGCATCAGTATGAATTCTATAATTAATTTTTGAAAGTTCTCTTTTTGCATTCCAAACTCAAACGCTATATCTTTGTGTGCATATGTTTCGCCATATCTTCCTGCTTTTGAAATAATACCAATTGCATTTGTTTTAGCAACCCATTCTTTTACACTAATTTTATAACTATTTAATCCAGCATAACTTTTAATTATGGCGAATTCGCCATAATTAAAATTAGGATTGTGAATTTCTTCCCATATACCTAGGAATTCTATAGTATTTCTATTTCTTAACCAATCTGATATAAAAAAATCTCCATCTTTTGATTTAAGCATATCTGTTAAAGAAATGTAATCCTCATCTTCTATTTTAACATAATTTATAATTTGATTATCAACTTTTAATTCAATCATTAATCCTCCCAATTATTTTTTATTCATCTACTTTTCTCTCCTTACTAAATAAACATCCACAGTAATCTTGACGATATAAATTATATTTTTTCGATAGTTCAATGCTTTTCTTATAACCATCTTCTTTTTTAAAATCAGATATTAAATATTTAACACCATATTTATCTTGTAACTTAAGTCCTATTTCATTAATAACTCTCGCATTTTTATATGGACTAACAGTTAAGGTTGTTGCAAAATAATCAAAATTATTTTCTTTGGCAAGAATAGCTGTTTTTTCTAACCTAAGTTCATAGCAAATATGACATCTTGCACCATTTTCTGGCTCTTTTTCATATCCAATTACTTTTTTACGATATTCTTCATTTAAATAATCTATATCTTTAAATTTAATATTATATTCTTTTAATACTTTTAATTGTTCTTCTTTTCTTTTTAAATATTCATCTATTGGCTCAATATTTGGATTATAATAAAGAACTGTTATATCAAAGTAATCTTTTAATCTTTCAATTACTGCGGTTGAACAAGGTCCGCAACATGAATGTAATAAAAGTTTATTATTACTACCTAGATTACTTATTATTTTCTTCATTTCTTCATTATAATTTATATTCATTATTGTACCTCCAAATAATTTCCCTTATCTAAATGCAGGATTCCTTTTTTATCTCCTAAACTAGCATAAATTTTCTGATATTTATTCATTATTTCAACTTTATCAGTAGATATGTATACTATATTACCATCATTCATTTTAAAAATAAATATATTTTCATCTGTTATAGTTCCGTCACTATTTTTAGTAGGAGCATATTCTATCTCGCTTATTGAATTAATGATATCATAATTTATATTTCCCATTTCTTTAAGAAATTTCTTTAAAGTTCCATCAGGCACATAATTAATTAGAGATGGAACAGCTAAGAAATCACCATCTATTTTGGTTCCATCATTTAAGTAATATTTTCCTTCATATTCTAAAATAATTTTCTTTTCAGTTATTTCAATAATTAAAGTAAAATCTATCTTTTTGGTAATTTTTACATCACTTACTAAATCTAATTCTTTTAATTTATTAATTGTTTTTTTCCTATTTAGAGTTAGTAAAGCAGGATAATCTTTAACTCCAGCTTGCTCTATTATTTCATAATCTTTTAAATAAGTATTTCCTTTTATAATTATATTTTTAGTCTTCATTGTAAATAAGCTATAAATACCATATCCAATAATATAAAATATCAGAATGAACACTAAAAACTTGACTATATTTAATTTTTTCTTTTTAACTTTCTTTTTCATTGATTAATTCTTTTATACTTTCATATATTATTGTACTACTATTAGGAATACTTAATTTTAATAAATTATTATGATATGTTTCGTATGTATTTTTGTCATTTAATATTTTATTGATTGTTTCTTTTAATGTTTTTTCATCTAAATCTTTTTGTTCAATAAGTTCTGATGCATTCGCATTTTTAAGTGATAAAGCATTATAGTATTGATGATTATTTGCAACATACGGACTAGGTATTAATATAGCTGGTAAACCAAGAGAAGTAATTTCAGCAATAGTGCTTGCTCCTGCTCTTGTTATAATTAAATCGATATCTTTTAATAAGCTACTTAAATTTTCGACATAAGGAACTACTTTAACATTTTTACTAAATTTATTTTTACTATAATTTTCATAATAATTTTTACCTGTAACATATAGTACTTCATATGATTCATTATCAATATTTTGTAAAAATGGTAACATTTTATTATTAATTACTTCAGAGCCAAGTGATCCTTGAACTATCAATATACTTTTTTTATCATAACTAAGTCCATACTTTGTTCTAGATGTCGCTTTAATATTTAGGGCATTTTCGGAACATGGATTACCAGTTAATATCCATTTATCTTTAGGAAAATATTTACTGCTATCTGCAAAACTAAGGCCTATTTTATCTGCATATTTAATTAAAAATTTATTACTTTTACCAGGTATGGAATTTTGTTCGTGTAAAAAGGTTTTAATTTTTAATTTATGTGCTGCCATTATAACAGGAAATGTTACATATCCGCCAACACCTATTACGATGTCAGGTTTAAACTCTTTTAATATTTTTAAACATTCTTCATAAGCTTTATGTATTAATCCAATATTTTTAATATCTAACTTTATATTTTTTTTACTAAATCCATATATTTCGATAGATTTGTAATCATAACCTAATGAAGGCACTATATCTTTTTCCATTCGATTGTGAGTTCCTATATATAAAAACTCACTATTTGGATCTTCTTCTTTTATTTTATTTAATATAGATATAGCTGGATAAATATGTCCCCCTGTACCTCCGGCTGTAATAATTACTTTCATAATCATTCTCCTTACATTATAATTATATAATAAATTACAAATGTTATCTATAATAATGTAAATTGAATTAAAAAAAATGATAGAACATGTTCAATAGACTAATCTTTCTATATACAGTTAATTGAATATATTCCATCATATGCTTGTATTTTTTTATATTTTCATCCGATACGAAACGCTGGAGCAAGGCCATCGGTTTTGTTAGCATTTTCGTGATTCCAGTCACCATTGTTAGTGACAATAATGAAATCATTGTCACCATAGGAATCAGGCACACGAAGCCACCAAATGGAATTCGAACTATTATATTGTTTCATAGTACCTGAATAGTTATTTGTAGTTACTCCTTTACTTTTATAATAATCTAATTGTCTTGTGTTATTAGATGCTGTATCTCTTACTGATACTTGATTGCTTGTGCCATCTTCATATACTTCATGGGCACTTAATAAATATATTTTATCGTTTGATGTAAAGTTTATTTCACCTGCAGTACTACCATGACCTGATATTACTTTGGTATCTATTATTACGTTTTGTAAATCACTTGGTAATTTATTAAAGAAATCTCCATTGGCATATGTTCTCATTTCCGATGCTTCCCATCCACCTATATTTGTATTTGTACTATTCATTGCTCTTTGTTCTACTATATCAACAAACTCAACTACAAAACCACAGGCTGTCTCTGAAAAATCAGTGCCATTACATTCATCAGGTGTTGTGTTGTTTGCTAACCTCACTGTATAACTTGTTCCACCTATTTCTACTTCTTTTTCATCACCGACATTATATAAATTACTTTTGCCTGCTTTTACATTTTTAGCAATTGTATCCCATGATGCTTCTGCAAATGAGGCTTCATGATTAATCTCAACTTTTCCATTTATTGTTGCACCTTTTTCACTATCTTGATTTTCGCCAGTATCAGGAAATTGAAGTATTAAATTAAACGTAATTGTTTGATTACTTGTGTTTGCTTTAAATTCTCCTGTTGCCATTTCGGTATATTTAGTTCCTTTTTTTAATGTTCCATGAGAATATCCGGTATACGTGCTATTTCCTTGTAC
>DJSP01000036.1:9381-9510 GCA_002438065.1 Caryophanales bacterium UBA6331
ATACGTGCTATTTCCTTGTACGGTTTGATTTGTTTCACCAGTATATTCTACTGTTGCTTTAGATGATGCTGGTCTATTTATTTCCTTTATATAATAGTGCATTTGATTATCACTAAATGTTGATGTGTA
>DJSP01000005.1 GCA_002438065.1 Caryophanales bacterium UBA6331
GTTTATCTATTGTATTTTTTAAGTTAAAAAAACAAAAGTGAGTGCAAAAAGGTGCAAGTATAGCCAAAAAGTGGGTGCAAAAAGGTGCAAATTATTACAAAATACCTTACAAAATAGGGGAAATATGCTATTGTATAGATTGTGGTAATTAATACAAAGAAAAATATATGATGATTTATTGAATTGGAAAAATACAAAGAACTTTAAACCGTTAATGGTTTTAGGTGTAAGACAGTGTGGGAAAACATATATTATTGAAAAATTTTGTCAAAATGAATATAAATATTATAAAAAAGTAAATTTATTAGAAAATACAGATGTTGTCAACTTATATAAATCTAATGAATCATCTGAGGTTAAATACAATAATTTAAAATTAATGTTGGATTTTGATTTTGAAAAAGAAGATAGTGTTTTATTTATTGATGAAATTCAGGCGTGTGAAGAATTAATATCTGAATTAAAATTTTTTAATGAAAGACATAGCAACGTAAGAATTATATGTGCTGGATCACTTTTAGGTGTTAAATTATCAAGATTAACTAAACCTTTTCCTGTTGGAAAAGTCACAAGATTACATATGTATCCGATGGATTTTGAAGAATTTTTAATAGCTAATAAACAAGAACTTTTACTTAATAGAATAAAAGAATGTTTTGAAAAAAACGAGGCAATGGGTCCAGTTCATAATAAAGCTTTAGAGTATTATAAAAAATACTTATTATCAGGTGGAATGCCTAGTAGCGTAAAGAATCTAATAGACTGTCAAAATGATTATTTTAAATATGATCCAAGTATATTGAATGATATTATTGAAGATTATAAAAATGATATGCATAGTCATGTTACAAACGCTAATGAAACTTTAAAAATAAGAAAAATTTATAATTCTTTATCCTCACAACTTCAAAATGCTTCTAAAAAATTTCAATATTCAGTTGTAGAATCTGATGCAAAATCTAGAGATTTTTCTTTACCGTTAGAATGGTTAATCGAAAGTAATATGATTCAAATTTGTAAATGTGTTAAACGTCCAGAAAAACCTTTATTAGGATTTGTAGATGAAAATACTTTTAAAGTATACTATTCAGATGTTGGAATTTTTAATAGATTAGTTAATAATGATACTAAAACGATTATTTTAGATGATATGAAATTATATAAAGGAATAATAACTAAAAATTATGTGGCAAATGAACTTAAAGCATGTGGTATAGATTTGTTATATTGGAAAGGAAATAGAGATTCTGAGGTAGACTTTTTAATAACAACAAAAGATGATGGAATTATTCCTATCGAGTTTAAAGCAGATAACAATACGCAATCAAAAAGTCTAATAGTTTATAACAATTTGTACTTTCCAAAATATATGATAAGAATTAGTTCAAAAGATTTTGGATACAATCCTGAAAGTAAAATTAAATCTATTCCTTTATATGCAACATTTTTAATAAAAGAATTAGTTTAATAATATTAAATACTTCCATATTTCGACAAATAATATCAAAAAAATTAAATATAATAATAAAGGATATTAAAGGAGAAATAAGTTTATGAATATGTTTACAATCTTTTTTATAGGACTATTTATAGGTGGATTATTAGGAATAACCTTAATGTGTATATTACAAATTAATAAAGATAAATATTAGAGAAAAGGTCATAATTGATCTTTTTTTAGTTTATCTAAATTTTTATTCATATTATTTTTTCTTTGATACTATTATTTAAAAGAGTGTGATTTATTAATAATGTTAGGAGACTTATGGAAAAGCAAGATTTTAAAAAATTAAAAAGAAAAGATCTTTTAGAATTATTACTGGCACAGACTAATAGAATTAAAGAATTAGAAGAAGAAAATGTAAGACTTCAAAATGAATTAAATAATCGAAAAATTAAAATTAATGAATCAGGAACACTTGCAGAGGCAGCGCTTAAACTCAATAATCTTTTTGAAGATGCAGAGAAGGCCATTGATGACTACTTTTACAATCTTGAAGCTAGACAGGGGAGTGGTATAACCAAAAGAGATGTTATAGTTACAATAAATAATATTAGAAAGCCACTTAATAATAAGAAAAATTATGAAAAAAATTAAGGAAAAATTAAATTATAAAGATTTAATTATATCAGATATTGAAGATGAAATTGCTAGAGAAAAATATAAAAAAAGTTTTACAAAGATACTTACTAACACTTTATTTTTATTAGTAATAATTTTAGCAGTAGGATCAATTATAACAACTATCTTTATGCCAGTTATAGAAGTTACATCATCTAGTATGAAGCCTCTAATTAATGATGGTAATTTTATTTTAAATTTTAAAACTAATAATTATAAAACTGGAGATATAGTTTCATTTTATCATGGTAACAAGATACTTATTAAAAGAGTTATTGGAACTAGTGGAGATTTTATAAATATAGATATAGATGGAAATGTTTATGTTAATGGAAAAAAAATAAATATTCCTTATGTAACAAACTTAAAAAAAGGAAATGGAGATGTAACCTTTCCTTTGCAGATACCAGAAAATTCCTTATTCGTATTAAGTGATGAAAGAGATAATATGTTTGATTCAAGAACTAGTGAAATAGGTTTTATAAGTAAAGATGATACAATAGGCAAAGTTATATTAAAAATTTATCCATTAAATGAGTTTAAATTCATATAATAACTTAAGCGGGAGGTTTTATGAGAAAATTTAAACAATTTATCTTACTACTCTTTATATTCATTTTAGTACTAAATCCCTTTTTAAATGTTTTTGCAAGTAATAATGAACAACAAATTAAATATGTTGGTACAACTACAACTGGTGAAAAGGCTACAATTAGTAAAATTATTACTCCTTCAGAATTAGAAAATTATTTTGACATAACCTTAAAAGTAACAACAGAAGAAGAGGCAAGAAAGCAAGATATGTCAATTGTAATAGTTATGGATATATCTAATACTATGAATGATTATTTAGATATAAATAAAACTGCTACTAAATATGATGCTGCAATTAAAGCTATGGAAAGTTTTATTAAAAAATTTGCGAGTGTTTCTTTAAATGTTCCTAGCTCTGTAACTCGTAAAATTGGATTTGTTGCTTTTAATACTGATGCTCATTTAATATTTTCATTAAGTGATTGTAAAACTTTAAAGCAGGCAGATACATTAATAGATAAAATGAAAATAAGTACTAAAAAAATAATTAAAGCTGAAGGGTATGGAGGTTCTCATTTACGATTTACTAATATTGAAGCAGGATTAAAAGCATCTAGTGATATGCTTGGTAATAAAACTAGTAATAAACATGTTATTTTCTTATCAGATGGGTTTCCAACAACTTATATTTCATCTGGTTATAAAGGATATGATCCCTATACAACTTATAAAGCAAATATTAATGATTCAAAAGAAGGATATTTCTTTGATGGTAAAAAAAATACTACGGCAAATAATCAAAAAGTATGCTTATATGGAACTAGTTATAGCGATAGAGGGGCAATAAAAGCAAGGAATATGGCTATTCAAATGAAAAATAATAATATAACTATCCATTCTGTAGGTGTTGGAATAATCAAAAAAGAAGATGGAGGAACCTTAAAAACTATTGCTGAATATCGTAATCAAAGTGATAAAAGTAATTTTTCGGTTATTGATATTGAAAAAAATGCAACAAAGTATGAAATTGGTGGTGAAAATGATTTAGAAGGATATAAAAATTGGTTAAAAAATAAAATAGGTTCAAACATATATTATGATGCGACAGATACTGCGGGAATGAATGAAGCATTTAATGGAATATTTGAAAATGTAAAACTCTTATCGGAAGCTGGAGAAGTAACTGATCCAATGGGAAATGATATAGAGTTTGTTAAGTTTTATAATGATCAAGATAATAAGGTTTCATTTGAAAATGATACTATTAAATGGAATTTAAAAGATTCTAAGTTTGTAAAAAGTTCAAAAGATAATGTTACTTATTATGAATATGAACTTAAGTACCGAATAAGATTAGAAAATGAAAATCCTAATTTTAACTATAATAATGCTATCTCTACTAATAAGAAAACTACCTTAAGTTATGTTATTAAAGATGGTGAAGATATTACTATTAAAACATTAGATTTTGAAATTCCTAGGGTAGAAGGATATTATGCTTCATTAGAGTTTGATAAAAAATCAGATTATAAGGATGAAAAAATAGAAGGAGTAGTTTTTGAACTTGTACATGATGATGATTGTTCTTGTATGAGTGAGATTAGTCATATTGATAAAAATTACAAATTAACGGCAAGCTCAAATTCTAGTGGTAAGGTTATATTTGATAAGGTTCCTTCAGGACATAGTTATAAATTACATGAAATAGTGACTGATGAATATCATAGTTTAGATGATAATTATTATAATGTTAAGGTAGATTTTGGCCTTATGACACATAACATAGCAAGTAGCACAATTATAAATAATATAATTAAGAAGGATTTAACTATAGGTAAAGTTGTTAAGAATATAACAACTAATAAATCATTTGATTTTGAAATAAATGCAAATTATAAAGATGAAAAATTAAATGGGACATATCAAGTTATTAGAAACACTAATGGCAAAATAACTAATGAAAAAATAACATTTGTTGATGGCACAACTACATTTAAATTAAAACATAATGAATCAATAACAATTAAGGATTTACCTTTTAAAATAGATTTTAATATTAAGGAATTAAATTATGATGGTTTTAGTGTTAAATATCAAATTAATGATGGCGATATAAAGAAATTTAATGATAATAAAATAAAAAGTAGTTTAGAAGATGACATGAAAATAAAATTTATTAATTATTCAGGATATGTAATGCCTGAAACTGGTAGCAATAAAATGTTAATTTTGGCAATAATAGGTACATTTTTAGTTTTAATACCTATTTTGTATATATTAGTTAATACTTTTAAAAAGTTTAATTAAGAAAGGAAAGGAAGAAAATGAAAAGTATAAAAAGACTTATTTGTATGTTATTCATGTTAGTGCTTTCAGTTGTAAATGTTAGTGCAGCAGAAAAAGGTACAATAACTATTAACAAAGCAATTGTTAATGAAAGTTATAATATCTATAAAGTATTAGATTTAGAAACTTATGATAAAGTTAATAATCATTACATTTATAGAGCAACAACTGAGTGGAAATCATTTTTAGATAAAGCAACTGATTATTTAGAAGTAAAAAATGAAAATGGCGATAAATATTATGTTTGGAAAGATGGAGTAGATAAGGCAAAAGCTAAAGAATTTGCTGAAGCAGCATATAAATATGCAAAAGATAATAATATTACTCCAACTATGACTAAAAAAGCTGCATCAACATCTGTTAAATTTGATAATTTAGAATTAGGATATTACCTAGTAGACTCATCAGTAGGAGCATTGCTTCATTTAACTACAACTAACCCTAGCGCTACAGTTAATGAAAAAAATACCTTAAATCCTAATGTTGATAAAAATGTTTTAGAAAATAGTACTGGAACATATGGTAAAGAAAATGATGATATGATTGGAAGTACTATTAGCTATAAGACGATAGTAACAACTGGTGCTGGATATGGAAATTATGTATTATATGATGTAATAGATAAAGGTTTAACATTTGATGTTAATTCAGTAGTAGTTAAAATTGGTGATAAAGTTGTAGATAATACTAACTATACAGTTAAAACTGATGTTACAGGTTATACATTTGTAGTAGAATTTAATAATGAATTTATTCTTAAACAACCTAAAAATACTAATATAGATGTTTATTATACTGCAACATTAAATAAAGATGCTGTTGTTGCAGGAAGTGGCAATGTTAACGAAACATATTTAGAATATGGAGAAAAGTTAGCAACTGATAAAAGTAAAACAACAACTTATACATATTTATTTAACCTAGTTAAAACTAATAAAGAAGGCGTTGAATTAACTGGTGCTGAATTTAAATTACTAGATAAAGATGGTAAGGAAATAAAAGTAGTTCTTAAGGATGAAGCAAGTAATACTTATAGAATTGCTACTGGTAATGAAGTAGGAGTAACAATCAAAGCAGGACACGCTACAATTGAAGGCTTAGATAAAGATTCATATAAATTATTAGAAGTAGTTAGTCCAGAAGGATATAATAAATTAACAAGTCCAGTAGATATTCAAATTAATGGAAAAACAAATAGTTCATCTTATGAAATATCTGAAATTAAAGTAATCAACTATACAGGAACAGAACTACCAGAAACAGGTGGAATAGGTACTAAACTATTTATTACAGGAGGTTTATCATTAGTACTTATTTGTGGATTAGTATTAGTTACAAAATTAAGATTATATAAAGAAAATTTATAATAATTAATATAGTAAAGATCGAAGGAGGTTAAAGTAATATGAATAAAAGAAATACTATAATTATGATAATACTATTTTTCATAGGACTTTTAACCCTCTTTTATCCTACTTTAAGTAATTATTATAATGAAAAAATGGGATCTAAAACTATTTATAATTATGAAAGTATAATTGATAGTTATGATTCTAAAAAATTTAAAGAAATAAAAGATAACGCTATTAAGTATAATAAAGATTTATCTAAATTAAGTGATCCTTTAATAGATTATAAGGAAATAAAGAATTATAATAATATTCTTAATGTAAATGATGAAGGAATGATGGGATATTTATCTATCGATAAAATTAGAGTTGAAATACCTATTTATCATGGAACTAGTAATGATACATTAAACAGTTTTGTAGGGCATGTTGAAGGAACTAGTCTTCCAATAGGTGGAATTGGTATCCATAGTGTTTTATCAGCTCATAGAGGGCTTCCATCAGCTAAATTATTTTCTGATTTAGATAAGTTAGAGGTAGGAGATACATTTAAAATTATTGTACTTGATGAAGTTTTAACTTATAAAGTAGATAAAATATCAATAGTTAAACCTAATAATAGTAAAGAATTAATAAAAGTTAAAGATAAAGATTATGTAACTTTACTTACTTGTACTCCTTATGGAATTAATACACATAGATTATTAGTAAGAGGAGTAAGAGTAGATAATAATATTAGTAAAGTTTATATAAGTACAGAAGGATTTAAAATAAATAAGTTAATAGTAATACCCATTTTAACATTACCTATAATAATACTACTAATAATAATTATTGTAATTAAACCAGTTAAGAAACCAAATAATATGATATTTAAAAAGTGTCTATATCCTAATGGGAAAGATTATTTTAGGAGGTAATATGAAACATTTAAAATTTATATTGTTAATATTAATGTTATTTACTATAAATGTTTATGCTAATAATTATAGTGTAGACTTAAGTGCAAGTGGTAAAATTAATGTGGTATTAACTGATAAAGAGAATAATGAATCTATAGAAGGAGTAGAATTAACTTTATATAAGATTGCAAATGTTTTAGAAGAAGATTATCATTTAACTTATAAATACGTTGATAATATTAATTGTGATGTATCTTTAGATAATTTAGAATCTAAGCGCTTAGTAGATAAAATTAATTTATGTGTAAGTGATGGTTTAATTATTGATACAAAAGTGACTGATTTAGAGGGGAAAGTTACATTTGATAATTTATCTTTAGGGTTATATTTAGTTAAGCAAACTAATAAAGTTAAAGGATATTCTAGTATTAATTCATATTTATTAACTATTCCTAAAGTAGAAGATAATAAATTTATTTATGAAATAAATAGTAAACCTAAAACTGATATTTTAAGATTAATGAGTATTACTGTTAAAAAAGTATGGAATGAATCATTAAGTAATAAGAACGATTTAGAAAGTTTGCCTAAGTATGTTGAAATTGGTTTATATAAAAATAATGAATTAATCGATAAGGTTAAACTAAGTAAAGATAATAATTGGGAATATACTTGGGAAGATATAGAAAAAAGTGATGATTATAATGTATTAGAATTAAATGTTCCTAAAGGATATATTGCTACTTATGAAGAAATAGATAATACTTTTATTATTACTAATACAAAGACTTTAGTACAAACCGGTAATAATTATTATTTGGTAGTAATTTTAGGTACTAGTGGAATAATGCTTATATTATCAAGTATTATTTATAATAAATATAAGGAACATAATGAATAGAATATCTAAATTATTATTGTTAATGGGAATTATTTTATTATCTTTATCTATTTTATTATATTTTTATTTTCAAATAGAGGAGATTTGTTCTAAAAAAATGGTTAAGGATACTATGAATAATTTAATTAATAATGATAGTGAAGTTATCCATAATGATAATTTTGATATTAAGGTTATTGATAATGAAGAATATATTGGGTATTTAGAGATACCTTCTTTAAATTTGTTATTACCTATAACTAATGGTTATTCATATAATTCTTTAAGGAAAAGTCCTGCTTTATATTATGGAAATTTAAATAGTAATTTGGTTATTTGTGGACATTCTTATAAGGCTCATTTTGGTAATTTGTATAAGTTAAAACAGGGGGATACTGTTATTTTTAGAGATATAAATAATAATAGGTATGTTTACGAAGTGGAGTTAGTAGAAATTCTTAAACCTACAGAAATTAAGGAAATGATTGAAAGTGATTTTGATTTAACTTTATATACTTGTACTAAAGATAGTAAAAGTAGAGTAACTATTAGATGTAGTAGGGTAAGTTGATTTGGATAGAGAAATCTATCTTTTTTTGGAGTGATTGATAAGAAAATGTGATTCCATTCCGAAAAAGTCAACACTTCATTCCGAAAAAGTCAGTATGCTTACTTCGAAAAAGTCAATATATTTAATTCGAAAAAGTCAATATGTTTAGTTTAAAAAAGTCGTAAACTAAAATAGTAAGGGATATATAAAAAATGGTGTATAATTCAAATTATTACGCCATTTTTACTTAAAATTTTTTTTAGTTATTATTTTCATCTTTTAAATTTATAACAGAAGATATTGGTATAATATAATTAGTATCATCTAAATGCATTAATTTATCATAACAGCAAATTATACCACCATTTCCAATATTTTTATTTGTATTATATAATTTATTAAAATTCTTAATCATGCTATTTGTAGGGTTAGATGTTTTTTTAATTTCAAATGGATAAATTGTATTATTTTTTTCAAATATTAAATCTATTTCATTTTTTTCTTTATCTCTATAATATGAAATGTTAAGTTTTTTTCCTAATGCGCTATATGATTTAACTAGTTCAGATATTATAAACGTTTCTAAGTAATGTCCAGCAACACTACTTAATTGTAGAGAACGCGCGTCTTCCCAACCAGCAAGATATGCACATAATCCAGTGTCCATAAAAATTATTTTAGGCATATGAGTAATTCTTTTTAATTTATTTGACATAAAAGGGTCTAACAAATAAACAAGACCAGTTGTAATTAAAATGCTTAACCAATTCTTAATAGTTATGTCACTAACACCTACCTCCCTTGCAATATTTGAATAATTTAATTGCTCGCCATTTCTCGAAGCAATGGCAACAAGAAATTGTCTAAAAGCAAGTTCATTGCCAATTTGTGTTAACTGTCTTATATCTCTTTCAATGTAAGTGTTTATATATGATTTAAAGAAAATATCTCTATTTATTTTTTCTTGCACGATAAGTTCAGGCATTCCACCATTAAAAATAATTTCATATAATTTATTAACATCTATATAATCTGATTTTTTTAAATTTATTGGATCAAATAAACAAGCATTTACATTATCAACGATTTCTGAATAAGTAAAACTATTTAAATTCAAAATACCGACTCTTCCTGCTAACGATTCAGATACATTTTTCATTAAATTAAATTGTTGAGAACCAGTTAACCAATATTGTCCTTTGTCTGATGATGAGTCTACAATCATTTTTATATATGGAAATAATTCAGGGGCATATTGAGCTTCATCAATAAATAGTCTTCCAGGAAATTCCTCTAAAAATCCTTTTGGATTACTTTTTGCTTTTCGTCTTAATATTTCATCATCTAAAGTTATATATGTCATATTTTTAGGCATTAATTCTTTCAATAAAGTAGTTTTACCAACTTGTCTAGGACCAGTAACTAATATTACTTTAAAAGTTTCATTTAAATTTAAAATTATATCGTGTGCTAAACGTTTTTTCATTATATCACCATAATTAATATAACATAAGCACTTTGAAAAAGTCAATATATATACTTTGAAAAAGTCAGAACTTCATTCCGGAAAAGTCGAAAATTTATTGATTGTTGGAATACAAAAATATCATTTTTAATAATTTTGTATTTTATGGAATACAAAATGACATTTGAATAAACTAGTTATATAATTATATTGTGAGGTGGTAGCATTAATTAAAAGAGAACTATATTTATCAAAAATAAGACCATTTTATTATTCTGATTTAATTAAAGTTATAGTAGGTATTAGAGGATCTGGAAAATCTACTATTATGATGCAAATTATAGATGAATTAAAAGAAAATAATATTTTGGATGAACAAATTATATATATTAATTTTGAATATAAAGAGTTTTCTTTTATTAAAAATGATGATGATTTATATGATTATATAAAGTCACTTATCAAAAATGATTCTAAGTATTATATATTTTTGGATGAAATTCAAAATGTAGTTAAATGGAAAAAAGCTGTTAATTCATTTAAAGCAAAAGAAAAATATTCCATTTTTATTACAGAATCAAATAGTGATTTATTATCCGGAGAACTAGCAACCAATATTGCTGGAAGATATGTTTCATTTAAAGTATATCCTTTTAATTTTTTTGAAGTTTGTAAGTTAAAAAATATTGAAAATAAAAATAAATATGAATTAAATTCTACATTTGATGATTATATTAAATGGGGGAGGACTTCCTCAAAGATTTGAATTTAATGAAGAATCACAAATAAAAACATACTTATCAGATGTATATGATTCAATTATCGTAAAAGATATAATAAATAGATTTGAAATAAAAGATTTAGATTTATTTAATAGAATAGTAGAATATATTGTTACAACTCCATCTGAAGTATTTTCTGCAGAGGCTTTAGCTAATTACTTATTAGAAAAAGAAAGTAGAGGAGTCTCTAAAAATACACTTTATAATTATTTAGAATATATGGTAAAAGGTAATTTAATTAATAAATGTGAAAGATATGACATTAGGGGAAAAAGAATTTTATCTGGAAGATACAAATATTATTTAACTGATTTAGGATTAGGAATGATTAAAAATATTAATAGAAGACCTCAATTGGGAGCATATCTAGAAAACATAGTATATAATGAACTTCTAGTTCGTGGATATGATGTCTCAGTAGGCAATATTCAAAATGGAGAAATTGATTTTATTGCAACTAAAGATAATAAAATAGAATATTATCAAGTAACATATGCATTAGCAACTGATGATGTAATTGAAAGAGAATTTGGTGCATACAAAAATATCGATGATAATTATCCTAAATATGTTATATCAACTGATACATTTGATATGTCACAAAATGGAATAATTCATAAAAATATAATAGATTGGCTTTTAGATAGATAGATTAGTATAATTGGATAGAAAAATCTATCCTTTTTAAATAATTTATCAATGAAATTTGCACAAAAGTTGCAAATATTAACAATAAAATATAAAAAATAATTGATTTAATGTAAAAAAATACATATAATAATATTGAAATGGAGGAATTTTAAATTGATATTAGAATTTAGTGTTAAAAACTTTTTATCATTTAAAGAGAAGGTAACATTTAGCATGTTAGCAAACTCAAATAAAGGATTAGATGATAATTATGTAGAATATAATGATAAAAAAATATTAAAAACATCTGCAATTTATGGTGCAAATGCTTCAGGTAAAACTAATTTATTTCAAATTTTAACTAGTGTTATTTATATGTTAAGAAATTCAAATAATTTTAATATGAATTCTGAGTTGCCTATTGCACCATTTAAATTTGATAAAAAAACAATTAATAAACCAAGTGAATTTGAAATAAAATTTATTGCCGAAAATATTCGTTATGTTTATGGATTTGTAGCAGATACGGATAAAATATATGAAGAGTATTTATATTATTATCCAAGTGGAAGAGAAACAAAAATTTTTGATAGAACTAATACTAATGAGTATTCTTTTCCTCAAAAAGATGGAAGAATATTAAATGATATTGCTTCTAAAAATGCAAAAAATAAATTTTTTATTGCAACTGCAACGAATTGGAATTATGAACAGACTAAAGTCCCATATAAATTTTTAACTGTGGATATTAATACTTTTAATAATTTAAGTGGTCTTAGAGATTCAGCGATAAAAGAATATTTAAAAAATGATAAGGAATTAAAAAGTTTTACATTAGAATTTTTGAAAAAATCAGATTTTAATATAGAGGATTATAAAGTTTTAGAAACTGATGTTCCTGAAGATTTATTAGCAACAATACCTGATTATATTAAAGCAGGAATAAATATGAAAGAAAAACTAAAAGTATTTACAGCATTTTTTAAACATATTGGATCTGATATTGAATTATCATACGAAGAAGAATCAATGGGAACTCAAATTGTTTTTTGCTTTATTCCATTTATAATGGATGCATTAAATAATAAGAAAATAGTTATAGTAGATGAACTTGATAAAAGTTTACACCCATATTTAGTTGAAATGATTGTTCAAATGTTTAATGACTTTAATATAAATAAAAATGGAGCTCAATTAATTTTTAATACTCATGACACTAATTTATTAAAATTAAACATTTTACGAAGAGATCAAATATGGTTTACAGAAAAAGATCATAATAATGGAATAAGTGATTTATATCCTTTAAGTGATTTTTCTGTAAGGAAAACAGAAAATATTGAGAGAGGATATATGCTTGGTAGGTATGGTGCAGTACCATTTATCAAAAATGACTTTAATTTATGGGAAGAAGATTAGAACAAAATAGAAAAATTAGTGATGATAGAATTAGAAAAATTAGAAAACCAAAAAGTAAAATATTAATAGCTGTAGAAGGAAAAAATAAAACAGAAAAATTATATTTTAATCATTTTGATGATGGTAATAAAAATTATTCAATCTCATTTGCAAAAGGAAATTATACAGATCCATTAAATTTAGTTAAAATGTTAATTGAAGAAATTAAAAAGATAGGTTTAGATTTAACAGATGAAGATAAAGCCTACTGTGTATTTGATGTAGATGTTGACTTTGCAAAAAATAATTTAATAAATGAAGCAAAAAAACTTGCTGAAGAAAACAATATTAAAGTTATAACTTCAACTCCTTCTATTGAATTATGGTTTTTACTTCACTATGAATATACTTCATCTAACATGAACAATAAAGAAGTGATTAATAGATTAAGAAAACATTATCATGTTTATGATAAAAATGTTGATATTTATCCCAATATTTATAGTAATATGAGTGATGCAATAACAAATGCAAAAAAGTTAGAAAAATATCAATTAGAAAATGGTAAGATAATTGGCAATGTTGAAGCTAATCCAAATACCGAAATATACAAAATAGTTTTAGAATTACTTAACTAAAAAAATAAACGCGGACTAAAAAAATAAATCATTCGTTAGATTGTTAATTATTAAGCAATAGTGTATAATATTGATTGTGCATTAGCAATTTAAATATGCATTTCTTGATAAAGGTGCTATTGGTACTATTGAAATACTTATTATCAGATTTTGAATTATTAATTGATATTTTATTATTGATTATTGATGAAGGAGGTATAATTGTGAAAATAGTTCCAAACAAGTGGTTAAAAAGGGGACTTGTGGTAGGTGTTACAATAGTTACCTATAATATAAATCAAGAAAGAAGTGCCCTGAAGAGGTTCAAATCCTCAACCTACCACCAATTTATAAAATATAAGAGAAGATTTTCTTCTTTTTTTAGTTGATTTAATATATAATACATTATTGAAAATGGAAGTGATATTGTGGATAAAGATTATCTAGTAGAATGCATTAAGGAAGAAGGAGAAAGCAGTTTCTTTGATTATAAAAAAGATATATATGATTTTAAAAATAGTAAAGAAAAAGAAGAATTTATTAAAGATATATTATGTTTTGCAAATGGATATTCAGTAGGTGACAAATATATAATTACAGGAGTTAAGTTGCAAAAAGATAATAGTACAAGAGAATTATGTGGGATTACTGAAGATAAAATACAAGACGGTGCTATTTATCAAAATTTAATTGATGATAATATAGAGCCGAGTATAATTATTGATTTTACTATTATTAAATATGACGATAAAAAATTTGGTATATTTAAAATTGGAAAAGAAAATATAGATAAACCATATATGTTGAAGAAAAAATTTGAAAATCTTGAAGTTGGATTTATGAAAATGAGGCTAGGCCAAAGAAATGTAAATATTACTAGAAGAGATTTAGATAAGATGTACAATTCTAAAGTTAAGGAAAAAATGAGTGATATAGCTTTAAAAGGAATTGTTAATGATGAAATATCAGATTATTTTGAAATTAAACATATAGAAGAAGAAATATTAACTGATTGTAAATTACAAAAACAAAAAGAAGAAATAATTTTATCATTCAATACTATTTTAAAGATTCAGGTAGAAGAAAAGTCTAATTCATTATTTTCATCTTATTCTATTGGTAATAAAGTAGAAATAGATGAAGATGTAAAAGAAGAAATTATTAAATTTTCAAAAGAATTTAATATTGTAATTAATGATGACTTTTTTAAATTAGGTAACCTTACAAAACTTTCATTTGGAACATTTTATAATTTAAATGGAACAGAGAATGAAGAAAAGAAATACGAATTAATAAATATATTATATAAAAAAATTACCATTTATAATGGAATAAAAGATTTGAAAAGAAAATTTGATAAACTATATTATTGTGAATTACTGGTTAAGAATATGGGAGACAAATTTGATGATGATATAAATATTACTTTAAAAATAGAAAAAGAAAATTTTATAGATTATAATAATTTTCCAGTACCTAATGAAAGTATAATAAAAAAAATTACTGATTATAATTTTTTAGACAAATGGATAAAAATAAAAAAACATAGTAATGTTAATGAACATGAATATAAAAAAATTACCTTGTTACCAATATATCCAAAAAAATATTATGATGGATTACATAATATATATCCTGACCCAAAAGAATATATAGATTATTATTATGATTATTTAAAATATTTAACTTGTTATGATATTGTTTCTAATAATAATAATTATTATATAAAATTTGTAATTAATAAAATTAATCCAAATCAAATGATTTTTTTGCCATGTAGACTGTTTTTTAATAAGAATATAAAAGCAATAGAATATGAGATAAATAGCAAATATAATCCTGAAATAAAAAAGGGAAAGATAGAAATATTAGAAGGTTAATTTTATAGTTTATTAGTACAAAATTTAAAAAATGCAAAATCATAAAATAAATGACAAATATTCTAATTTAAAAAATAATGAATTGATAGAATGGTACGACAATGCCTTTCAACTAGCTTTACATTTAATAAACATGACAAACATTAAACAAATTAACAACAATAGAAAATTACTAGAGCAATAATTAAATATTTAATTAATTAAAGTAAACATTATATATTTAATTATATAAGTTAACAATAAATTTATTTTGAATATTTACTTTGAGAATTAAAATATTATTGAGAATTTATCAGGATAAATTATAGTTTAAAGAAATAAATAAAGGAAACGCCGATAAAATCTAGGATTAAACAAATTTTTTCTTAGAAAAACCGATAGGCTA
>DJSP01000057.1 GCA_002438065.1 Caryophanales bacterium UBA6331
ATTTAATGAGTTTTTTAAATGATGTATGGAATAAATTTGGAATGTATTCTGCAGATGAATTAGAATATATGACGCATCAAGAATTACCTTGGTTAAATGCAAGAAAAAATATTTCTTCTATTGAATCTTCTAACAATAAAATTAATTTAAAGGATATTTTTATTTATTATAATGAAATGTCTTCCAAAACAAATTAAACCATTAACAAATGATAGAGGAAAAACATTAGTTAAAGTTGGTAACAATAGATTAGTTGATAATAAAATAATGTTTTGTTTCTCTTTTTTTAATGGTAGTAGTATTATTGAAGGAGATTTTAATAATTATTATGCAAGTACATCTGATGCGACAAAAGCAATAAGTGATTTTTTTCAAACAATAAAAAATATTTCTAATTATAATGCGAATCAATTTTTTTCGCCAGCAATAAAAAAGCAATTTCATTACAATGAATTTGACGACAATAAAGTAATTGATAGAATTGAAAATATATTAATTAATGGATATCATTTTTCAAGAGAAAAAGTTGATGAATTTGAAAGAATGTATTTTGAATTTTCTTTTTCAAATGGAAAACGAGTTATTGGAACAAAAATTGAGTCTAATGTTTTTGAAATATTATTTATTGATTGTAATCATATGGTATGTTTGAATTCTAGTAGATTTGTTAAAAATAAAATGAAATATTCTTGTCCAAGTTTATTTGAAAAAATTAATAATGAAATGGAATCAACTGAGTTATTTGGAAAAAATTTATTAGATATGTTAATTGATGCAGCTAAAAAAGGTGAATATAAAAATTTAGAGGATTTTTTAAAGGATTATGATGAATTATTTAATAATGAATAAAATAAAAATCACAACTTTACTAATTCACTTAAACATATGATATTTTAGCTAAAATGAAGGAATTATTAAGGAATATTATATAGCTATGGAAAAATCAAAAATTGATACAACAGAATCTTGTTTTGGTGGTAAAAAAATTTTAACAAATGAGCAATACCAAAAGGGTATGAAGTTAGTTCGTGAAATGAAAAAGAAAAAGGCTTGGTAGAAGTATTTGAAATGGTATGATATAAAAATCAACTTATTGTAAGAAAAAAATTGTTTGTTTTATTTGACTTATGGTAGTCATTTTGATAAAGGGATGGTCCCACCGTTAATCGGAGGGGTTATCCCTTTATTTTTTAACTTAAATTATGGTAGTTATAAATTTTGAAATTCTTCAATAAAATTAATTTGTGTGATAAAATATTAATTATCTAGGAGGTATATAATTATGCTTGAAATTAAAAATATATGTAAAGAATATAAAGTAGATAATTATACTCAAAAAGCACTTGATAATGTAAGTGTTAATTTTAGAGATAATGAATTTGCATCAATATTAGGTCCATCAGGAAGTGGTAAAACAACGCTTTTAAATATTATTGGTGGATTAGATAAATATGATAGTGGAGATCTAATTATTAATGGAGTAAGTACTAAAAATTATAATGATAGAGATTGGGATACTTATAGAAATCATAAGATTGGTTTTATATTTCAAAGTTATAATTTAATTGGTCATCAAACTATTTTGAGTAATGTAGAACTTGCTTTAACCTTAGCAGGAATATCTAAAGCAGAAAGAAGAAAAAGAGCAATAGAAGCACTTGGTAAAGTTGGTTTAAAAGATCATATTAATAAAAGACCTAATCAGTTATCTGGTGGACAAATGCAGAGAGTTGCTATTGCTAGAGCATTAATAAATAATCCAGATATACTTCTTGCTGATGAGCCAACGGGAGCATTGGATTCGGTTACAAGTGTACAAATAATGGAGTTATTAAAAGAAGTTGCTAAGGATAAATTAGTTATAATGGTTACACATAACCCGGAACTTGCTAAGAAATATTCAACTAGAATAATTAAACTTAAAGATGGGAAAATAATAAGTGATAATAATCCATGTAAGGAGAAAAGTAAAATTAGTAAAAAGATAGATAATGTTAAGAAAACATCAATGTCATTTATAACTGCTCTTAGTTTATCTTTTAATAATTTAATGATTAAAAAGAAAAGAACTTTACTTGTCTCATTTGCTAGTTCAATCGGAATTATTGGTATAGCACTTATTTTAGGATTATCGACTGGATTTCAAAATTATATTGATAAATTACAAGAGGATACTTTAGCTAGTTACCCTTTAACAATTACAACTGAGCATAGTGATTTAACAAATATGTTACTTACAATGGTTAGTGATGATAGCGATAATAATGGAGATAAAGTAATTGAAAAACAATATATAAGTAGTATGTTTGGTAATGTTAAAAATAATGATTTAAAGACATTTAAAGGTTATATAGATAAAAATTATGACTTAATTAAAAATGATATTTCTACAATAAAATATAGTTATAATGTTGAACCTTTAATTTATACAAGAGATGTTACTAATAAAATTACTAAAATAAATCCAAGTGAAATGTTTTCTTCTTTTGGTGCAAGTTCTATGTATTCTTTTTCTTCAGTGTTTAATCAAATGATTGATGATATATCTTCTCTTGAAAAAGATTATAGTGTGTTAGCAGGAAGTTGGCCTAAAAATTATAATGAAATGGTTATTGTTTTATCAAGTAAGAACACTATAAGTGATTTATTAGTTTATTCTTTAGGATTAAGGGATAGTAGTGAACTTAATAATATGATTAAAGATATTATGGCTGGTAAAGAAGTAAATATAAAAAATGATCCGATGGAATTTACTTATGAAGATTTAATGAATGTTAAGTTAAAGTTAGTTAATCCAAGTGATATGTATAAATATAATTCTAAATATAAAGTGTATGAAGATTTAAGTGAAGATAGTGATTATGTTAAAAAGATATATGATAATGCGGAAGAGTTAAAAATAGTTGGAGTTGTTGCGCCTAATTCATCTAATTCTTCAATGAGTTTAATGGCAGGTGTTGCATATCCTAGTAGTTTAACTAAACATATTATTGAACTTGCTAGTGAAAGTGAAATTGTTAAAAAACAACTTAAAAATGAGAATATAGATGTATTTACTAATAAGGCTTTTGATAGTAAAAAGAGTAATACGAATATTAATTTTGAAGATATGATAAGTATAGATAAAGATATGCTTCAAAGTGCTTTTGGAATTAATTTAGATGAAAATAAACTTAAAAATATGACAAGTGGTTATACTAAAAAAATTGAAGAAAGTATTAGTACTGATAATAGTAGTGCTTTAAATGATTTTAATAAAGTTTTAAATGATATTATGAATGGATTTATTAATGATTATGATAGTAATCCGAAGGAAAGTGTTACTAAAGATGAGGTAGTTTATAAAGTTATTAGTTTAAGTAAAGTTAGTGATTATGTTAATGAGTATATAAATAATGATAGTGTTACTAATAATTTAAGTGAACTTGAAAAGAATTATTATGTTCCATCTAATGTGTTTAAAGATACTTATAAAGGTTTGTTACTTGCATTTTTAAATAGTTATATTGGATCTTATTCGGCAAATGATAGTTCATTTAACGATGGAAGAGATGTTAGAGCGTTATTTAATAAAGAATTAATTAATAGTTCTTTGGATGTATTCTTAAAATCTAGTGCCGTTAGTTTAACTGGTAGTAAGATGGCTGATGGTATGTTAGAGGCTAAAATGAAAGTTAATATTTTAACTACGGTTGGCGAACTTAGTAATAATTTAGTTAAGGATGTTGCTTCTTCATTTAATGTAGATCAGGATAAGATTGCTAAAGCATTTAAGTTTAATTTAAGTGAACAAGAATTAAGTAGGTTAATGAATGCATTTTCTAGTAACGAGATGGGAAGTGCAAGTACTAATTTAAGTAATTTAGGATATCAGGATATTGAAAACCCAAGTATGATTTCGTTGTATTTTAATAGTTTTGATAGTAAAGAAAATGTATTAAAGTTTATTGATAATTATAATGAAGAAGTTAAAAATAATAATGAGGAAGATAAAGTAATTAATTATACTGATACTACTGGTATATTAATGAAATCTGTTAAAAAGATTGTTGATAGTGTAAGTTATGTATTAATTGCGTTTGTATCAATAAGTTTAATTGTTTCAAGTATTATGATTGGAATAATTACTTATATAAGTGTATTAGAAAGAACTAAAGAAATTGGTATTTTAAGAGCAATAGGTGCTTCTAAAAAGAATATTTCATCTATATTTAATGCTGAAACTTTTATAATTGGTTTATTGTCAGGAACAATTGGTATTGGAATATCATTAGTTTTATTAGTGTTTATTAATCAATTAATTCATAGGTTAACAGGTAATCCGGATATAACTGCGGTACTTCCATTAATTAGTTCAATAATATTGATTTGTTTAAGTGTAGTATTAACTTTAATAGGTGGTTTAATTCCATCAAGAATTGCAAGTAAAAAAGATCCTGTTGAAGCACTTAGAACAGAATAGCGTATAGAGTAAGCATATTAAATTTTGCTTGCTTTTTTGATGCTAATAAATAATTAAAAAATGGAAAAATGTGAAAATATGCTAAAATAATGTTGGAATTTTGTGATAATTTGTTAAAAATATGTTGGAAAAATGTGTAACATTTAAATTTATTAAAAAAATTATGTAAATTTTGATAATTTATCGTAAAAAAATAGAAAGTTTAACTTCCTTCAATATAACTTTGTTCAATTATTTTATTAATTTTTTGTTCACTTACTGGATAAATTGTTGCTATATAACAATTTTTATTCTTTTTAAGCATTAGTTTTATTACAACACATATATTTTCGTCAAGTTTTTTATAATATTGTAATGAGTTTCTTTTTTTATTATAGTAGACAAAGTCTGGATTATTTATTATATTTTCAACATTATTTATTGTTTTGTTGTAACTATCTATACTAGTAAATTCCAAAATATGTTTTGAGATATGTACATATAAATCCAAAGATTGAACTATTTTGATATTTTTATATTCATATAATTGATATTTTTCAATTATTTCATTTGATATTGTTCCAATTACTTTTGTTATTCTTTTCATTATTCTCCCTGATTAAAAATAAGCCCACAACATAACGTTATGGACTTTAAATATATTTAAGTAGTCTCCCAGTTCTACATGTATACTTTCAGTTCTATGAACTTACTCTGACCAAAATTGGCGTTAGTGCAAGAAGATTTTACACCCTCTAAATATATCTATAAAATATTATGCTTCTAATTATGCATGATATAACAAATTGAATATATTTATTCACATTTGTAACTATATATTACACGTTTTGTTACAATATGTCAATTATTTTTTAACGTTGTGTTAACGTTACCTTTAATGTGAAATAATTTTTGAAGATACTGCTAGGATAATTAATAGAGGTAAAACACCAGCTATAAAAATGTTAAACAAATTATTTGATATGAATTTAATTGTATGGACAGGAACCTTAAAAGCGGACAACAAGGGAAGATATATTATGAAAAAATAGCTCCGTTCAGTTCTGCTCGCGTCTATATAAATATATATGAAAGAACTAAAAAAATTGGTATTGGAATATCATTAGTTTTATTAGTGTTTATTAATCAATTAATTCATAAGTTAACAGGTAATCCGGATATAACCGCGGTACTTCCATTAATTAGTTCAATAATATTGATTTGTTTAAGTGTAGTATTAACTTTAATAGGTGGTTTAATTCCATCAAGAATAGCAAGTAAAAAAGACCCTGTTGAAGCACTTAGAACAGAGTAGTGTATAAAGTAAGCAGATTAAATTTTGCTTGCTTTTTTGATATTAATAAATATTTATAAAATGGAAAATTGTGAAAAATTGTTAAAATAATGCAGAAATTTTGTGATAATATATTAAAAATTAGTCGGAAAAATGTGAAAATATGCTAAAAATATGTTGAAAAAATGTGTAACATATAGATTTGTTAAAAAATTTTATGTAAAATTGATAATTTATCGTTAAAAAATAAGTTCATAACATAGTGTTATGACAGGTATACTTTCGATTTTATGAACTTGCTCAGATCAAAATCGTCATTAGTGCAAGAAGATTTTAAACTCTTTAAATATATCTATAAAATATAAATTGTTTTTTAATTAAAGCTTTTTTCCTCTCAACTTTGTAAACACTATAATTTATTACAAGGAAATTGACATTATAATAAAAATGGTATATAATGTTATTGATAAATGAAAAATAATAATAAATTAATGAAATAATAACATAATATATAAGAGGTGATTAAAGTGAATTATAATGAAATTTTAATTAAATACATTGATCAATGTCCATATGATGAACCAATTTTTATTGAAGAAATAAAATTGTATTTTAAAAAAATAATTCAAACTAATTTTGAAAATGTATTTAAAAATATTTATGTCTACATAAATAGACTTGTTAAAAAAAACCTATTATCTCAATTTATAAAAGGAGTTTATTATAAACCATTAAATGGAATATTTGGTAATAAGTTATTAAACATTAATAAAGTTATTGAAAAAAAATATATTTATGATAAAAATGGAAAAAAAGGATACTTTACAGGAGCATATTTATTTAACAAAATTGGTTTAACAACACAGATTCCTAAAGAAATATTAATTGTAACTAATGAATGTCCTAATGCGAATGAGTATAATAATAAAAGTTTAGGAGTTACTATTAGAAAACCAATAATAATAATTGATGAGGATAATTATAAATATTTACAATTATTTGATATATTAATTAATAAGGATAACATTAAAATTGAAGTGGATAATGAAAAAGAAATTATTTATAAATTTATTAAAGATAATAATTTAGAATTCGATAAAATATTTGAATATGCTAATAAAACAAATAATTTAAAACCAATATTGAGGTTGTATGAACTAGGAGGCTGCAATGTTAAGTAAAGAACTACTAGAGGAATTAGTTTTAAATATAAATAATAGAACAGGTATTAGAAATGATATATTAGAAAAAGATTATTATGTTTGTCTTGTATTAAAAGATTTATCAAAAAAACAAGATAAATTAAAAGCTTATTTTAAAGGTGGAACAGCAGTATATAAAATATTAGACCACATGAATAGATTTTCTGAAGATATAGATTTAACTGTAAAAATTAATGATGATGAATCAAATACTAGCAATAGAATGAGACTTAAAAATTCGGCATTAGGATATAAAATTCAAGGATTAGAACTAGATAAAGAAGAAACAATAGATAAAAAAGGTAGTATTACTTCATTTTATAAATATAAATCTTTATTTAGTATGAGTGAACTCTTTAAATCAGAAAAAATTCAGATAGAAGCAACATCATTTACTGTATCAGAACCTGTTAGTACATATACTATTGAGCCTTTAATTTATAAATATGCTTTAGATAATGAAAAGAAAATATTAAATGAAAATTATAATATATCTGAATTTGATATTGAAATAATTAAATTAGAGAGAATATTTGTTGATAAAATATTTGCTGCTGAATTTTATTATGAGAGAAATATGTATGAAGATGTATCAAAGCATTTATATGATATTTCAATTATGATTAAAAATGATAAAATTAAGAAAATGTTAGAAAATAAACAGGAACTTAATAAATTTATTAGTTATAAAAGAAAAGAAGAAGAATTAAGAATAGGTGGTATAGCGGATAATAAAAAAATAAAAGATTTTAGTTATATGAAACTTAGGCTTAATGATGAATTAATTAATGCTTTTGAAAGAATGCAAAAAATATATGTTTTGGATGATGAAAGTATGTTAACTATTGATGATGTTAAAAATACCATTAAAATATTATCTAAAATATTTAATGATTTATAAGGTGGTTACTAATGGACTATGAAATAAAAATGAATAAAAATGTTAAAAGAAATGAAAAATATTTAAATGGATTTGAAAAATGGTTAAATAAAAATGGATTAACAAATAAAACTATAAAAAAGCATTTAAGTAATATAGATTTGTTTATTAATGATTATTTAAATTATTATGATATTGTAAAGGCTGAAGATGGTCTTGAAGAAGTTTATACATTTTTAGATGGTTGGTTTATAGAAAAATGTATGTGGTCGTCAAGAAATTCATTAAAAGAAACTATAGCTAGTCTTAAGAAGTTTTATCAATATATGAGTGAAAATAATTATGTTGATGTTAATGACTATAAAGAAACATTTGATTTTATTAAAGATAATATGAATGAATTATTAGAAAGTGTTGACGAATATAATGATTTTGATGATGATGAATATTATGATTTTTAGTTAATGGGAGGTAAAAAATGACTAAAATATTAACATTTAGAGTGGGAATAGAGGGGTTAGAAGACAAAATATGGAGAGAAATAGAAATTCCTGATCGTAGAACGGTAGCAGATTTAGCATATACAATTCTTGCAACTTTTGATTCACTTGCTTATCATTTATATAATATAAAATATAAAAATTATATATTTGATAGTTGGGTTTGTGCAGAAGATAATCCGGATTTCTATGATTTATCAAATGCAACTATTACTAAACTAAGTGAACTTAAATTAAGAAAAAATGATACATTAGAAATGGAATATGATTATGGTTCAACTACAACATTTAAAATAACGTACACTAATTATAGAAAAATGAATGAATATGAAGGTTATTTATATCCTATTATAATTGATGGAGCAGGACGTGGAATGCTAGATGATATGTGTGATTTTGATTTAAAAGAAATAGTAGATGATACTGATAAAAAAGGTTATACAGATCATTATGTTACACCAGGATATGAGAAGTATGAAAAATATGATTATAGAAAGTTTAATTTAAAAACAAATAATAAAAAATTAAAAGGATTAATTTTAGATATTAAAAATGGATATGAAATTAGATAGTGTGAAAAGTTTTA
>DJSP01000063.1 GCA_002438065.1 Caryophanales bacterium UBA6331
ACTATTTACAAATGAAGGAATATAGTTTATAATTATAAATGTAAATAAACAAAATATATTTTAAAGGAGATTATAATTATGAAACAAACATTTATTGGTAAAGGACTCAAAGGTTTAGTAAAAGGATCGCCTAATCTTAATGTACTTAATATATTGAGAACATTGATTGAAGATGGAAATTGTGAATGTTACATTCCATTTGAATATTCAACAGAAAAGAAAACATCTAAAGATCCAAGAATACATTTTATGCCAATTGAGTCTGGTAAAAAAATAAAGGTAACTACTATTCAGTCAAATAAAGAAAGATTTAATTTTTCTATTACTGGAGAAGTTGATGTATATGTTGAATATGAAGGTGATGATGGAATCATTGAGCTATTTCCAAAAAAGATTTTTAGAACATACACTGTAATTCGTGATGGTAAATTAACAATTGATTATATAATTGCTAAATTATCAGAAGAAACATTTAATGAACTTAGAAATGCAAATGTTTTATATTATAATGGTATAGAAGTTGCAAAACATCATAAATATGTACCAGAATTTTTATATAAAATTAAGTTAATAGATATTCCTCTTGTGTCATATGCATGGGCTCAACCACAACAAATTGGTTTATATGCTAATTTAAATGAAGAAAATGTTTTGTCAAATACATTAACTGAAGTTAATAAAATTATTAAAGAATTTCAGGCTAATGGACAAATAGTTCCAAGTGAGAATGAAAATTCAATTTATTATAATGAACCGTATCTTGGTGAAGAACGTAATGGTGATAAAATTGAATGTGAATGTGTAACTTATGAAGTAAAGAATGAAAAAACAATCGATCAAGATTATATAGATATTGCAAATCAGGATATTGCTTCTGCAGTAAGAGTTAAGAAAACTATTACTAAACTTCTTAAAGATTTGAGATTTGTTGATAGATGCATTGTTATGGCAATTGAACTTAGTAGTACAAAAGGTAACTTTAATTGGTCAGAACCTAAAATTACAGGAAGAACTATTTTGACTGAAAATAGAACAACTGAGGTACCTGGACTTGGAAGAATGTATGAGCTAACTAGAAAGTCATATAAAAAGATGTTTTAATTAATATACTAAATTAATTGAGGATATAATAAAAAGTGTTATATCCTCAATATATGTATTATTAAAGGAGTATAATAAATGGATTTATTTAATGTTTCACAAGAAAATCAACATTTATTAGAAATGGCTAATTTAGTTGGAAAAACAGTAAATACCGATGTTATTAATTTTTCATTTTATTTTTCTGATAAATTTGTAGCTAATCATGGAATTAGAGTTAAAATTATTTGGAATAGAAATAAAATGCAAGGTGATAATTCAGGATATTTAGAGTTACATGGTGATTATAAATATGAAAGTAGTAATGATTCTAAAAAAATATTAAATAAAGAAATAGAAAAAGCCAGGACATTTTTTCAAAAATATAAAATTTTATTTGCAGCAGTATGGGAATGTGAATTGGATCCAAACTATGTAGTTGATTATTTACGAAAAAAAATAGATTTTAAAGAATTATTAAATGGATTTGATGAACTTGAAAATGATAACTTAAATGATTGGAAAAATATAAAACAGGCAAATAATATTTTAGATTTAGAAAAAATAGTACGTCAATATAAATTATTTAATATGAATGATTAATAAAATGAGGTGTAAATATGTTAAATTTATTTGAAGTACTTCAAATGTACAATGAAATGGCTTATGAAAGAAAAAAAAGTTGTTAATAAATTTCAAGATAAAAATGAAAAAAGAATTTATCATTTAATGTATATTTTCTTTTTTAGAAATAATGAATCATGTGAACATTGGATTGATGAGGTAATTGCATTTACTGAAAATTCATATAGAGTAAAACCAAAAAATAAGTTATTATCATTTAACGATATTTATAAATTAATTTGGTTAGAACCTAAAGATTTAGTTAATGTTGAGAATATAAATCGATTTTTAAATATTGCATATAAGTCTAAAGGTTTGCCAAAAATAGAAAAATATTCTTTTAATAATTTATATAATTTTTTAAATGATTTTTTCAAATGGGTAAGTTTGGAATTATCAAAATATGATTTAGTAGATAATATAGATACTAAAATAAAAGAATTATTAAATAAATATTCAACGGAGGATTGATTATTATATTATGAAAGAATACACTAAAAAAGAAGCTAGTTTATTACAAGAAAAAGAAGTAGCTAAGTTGGTAAATGGTCAAGTTCAAGTTGCTTCAGGTGGAACGTCTCATGGTGGAGGAGATGTTTTAACAAATAAATGGTTTTTTGAATGCAAAACAGTAACTACAAACAAAGATAGTTATAGTGTAAAAAAATCAGTATTAAGTAAATTAAAAGAACAAACATTTGAACAATTAAAAGATTATGGGGTTTTAGCTTTTAGATTTTCTCCAGAAGATAAAGATTATTTTGTAATAGATAGCGATACTTTTAAATATATGATGCAATGCACTAATTATTGTGATAAAAATGAGGTGAAAATAAATGGATAATACTGAAAAATTATTTGAAAATTTACAAAAATTAAATGAAAAAGAAAAATTAACAGATGAAGAATTAAATAAATATAGAAAAACGGAGATATATAAAAAAGCTTGTAAAATTTATGATGAATATAAAGAAGTGATGGAGGCTCTAAAATGAATAAATTAACTGAAGAAGATATTATAGGGTTAAATATTGCTGTTTGTGATAAAGTAAATGAAGAGTCTTTATTAATTAATAAAAATGGATTACTATCAGCTCTATCTATTTTAGATAATGATTATTATAATAATGAAAATGAACAAATTGCAGCATTTTTTAGATCTTTAATAATTAATCATCCATTTAAAGATGGTAATAAACGAACAGCTAATATTGCTATTATCATCATGAAAAAACCAACTTGTTCAAGAAATATATTAATAGACATTACAATGAAAATTGCAATGGGTGAATTAAATGATTATTATGACATAGCTAAATTGTTATGGGGGTAAAATAAATGAATAATGATAATAGTTTAAATCCTATTTTAAAAGCATGTGCAAATAGTAGAAAAGATTTTTTACGTAATCAATTTACTGATTTATATAATCAATATAAAGAAGTTAGTAATATTTCAAAATTAAGTAAACATGAAGAATTTGATGCATCTTTAGCAATGAAAGAGTATAAACAAAAAATATTAAAAACTGAATATTCTGAAAAGTTTGATGAAATAAGACAAAATATGATGATAATGTCATATTATAAATATGGTCCATTAAAAGATAATTATGGTAATTATAAATGTATGAATGCAATTGAAAATTTAAAAATAAGATTACAAAAATATATAGATACTGGAAATACAGAATATCTTGCAGATGTTGCTAATTTTGCAATGATAGAATTTATGAATCCCCAAATTGAAGGCGCATGTTATAAACCTACAGATAATCCTGATTGTGAATTATCAGGTTTTAGTATAAATGAAATAAGAAATTTTGATAAATAAAAGGAGAATAAATATGGATTTTTCTAAAAATACTAACACAATAATTAATAATATGGGAATTAGTTCAACTTATGCTACAAGTGTAAGCCCAATTCTATCAGCAACTGATGATGCTCATACTTTGCAAGTAGATAATAGTGGAAATACTATGTATGCTGATACAAATGTATCAAATAATATTAATAAACAAAAGAAAGACATTAATGATATTAAAAAAGAATTAAATAAGAAATATGGTTTACCTAAATGTTATGAACCAATTATTCATATTATAGAAGAAATGAATGAATTAAATAAAAAATTAATTAAAATTAGTAATGATAAAAATCTTAAAACTTTAGCAATTAATGATATTAAAGTTGATGAAGTAAATGGTGTATTAATTATAAAATTTATGGATGGAGATGTTCAAAAAGCAGTTAGGGATTGTGGTGAACCTTTAGATTTTGATACTGCTATTTTAGTTTGTATTTGTAAACATTTAATGTCTGGTCAATCAAGTATGTATAATGCTATAAAATATATTAACAAATTTGATCGTTTACTTATGATGAAAGATGAAATGAAAAAGATAATAGATAAACAAGTAATAGATCGTAAAAATAGAAAAAATGAAAAAAGAAAAATTAGAGAAGCTAAAAAGCGTGAAGAAAGAATAGAAGAAATGAAAGAAGCTTATATAAGAGCTACTAAAGAATCATTATTTTCATTTGAAAAATAATTAATTAAAATTATGTTAAAACTATTTACATTTATAATATTTTATGATATAATTAAATTATAAATTTATTCAATTAAGAAATGAGGATATAATAAATGACTATCACTGAATTAGAAAATAAAATAATTCATTTAAGTCAGTGCTATTATGAAGGACATCCTGAATGTTCTGATGCTGAATTTGATGGATTACTTACTTATTTACAAAATGCAAATCCAAATTCTCCAATATTGTCTATGACTGGATATGGATATGATCCATATAAACAAGTTGGAGAAAAAGAACATCATTTATATGGAGATGTTATTGGAATATCTAAAAAACCTCGTGACGTGAATGACATTCCAAAAGATTTCTTTAATACTAATATTATGATTTCTGCTAAGTTAGATGGATTATCTATGGTATGTTACTTTGTAAATGGTAAATTTACAAAAGCATTAACTAGAGGTAGAAATGGTATTGGAATTAATAGAACTGATAAGATAGAAAAAATATTAAATAGAGAATTAAAAATTCCAAATGGTTTTAATTTTACAGGTGCTATTAGGGGCGAGGTTTGTATTTCTAATAGTCAATGGGAAAATATGATTGCAAAAGGATTAATTGAAAAAGATAATCCAAGTGTTAATCCACGTAACGTTGCCGCAGGAATTATTGGTAGAGATGAAATTAATGATGATATTAATTTTGTAGATTTAGTATTTTATAAGGTAGTTGGATTTAATGATGACGATAATTCATGGAATAAGATTTATAAAGAATCTATTTTAGAAAATAAAAAATATGATGTTAAATTTTTAAGAAAATTTATTAAAGAAGAATACATTGTAGATTATATTGAAGATAATGGTTCTCAATTAAATCAGAATGCTTTAGAAACACTTTATAATCGATTCAATAGTATTTATACATGTGATGGATGTGTTATTACTAAAAGTGATAAAAATGTATCTAAACTTAATGATAAATATCAAAATAAAATTGCATTAGAAAATAATGAAATTGCTTATAAATTTGAAGGTGAAAAAGTAATAACAACAATTGAAAATATTAGATGGAAAATGTCTAAAGGTAATAAAGCAATTCCTGTTATTAATGTTACTCCTATTGAATTATCAGGTGCTATTGTTCAAAATGCATCAGCATATAATGCTAAATATATTTATGAAAATGATTTAGATATTGGATGTCAAGTAGAACTTACAAGGTCAGGTGAAGTAATACCCTATATTACTGGTATTATTACAACATCAAACGGAACAGGAGTAGAAAAATTAAATAACATGTGTTGTCCATTCTGTGGAAATAAACTTGAATGGCAAGGTGTTGATTTAGTTTGTACTAATGTAGATTGTGCAAATAGAGATGAACAAAATCTTAAAGTATGGATTTCTAATATAGCTCAAATTGATGGAATTAGTGAAAAGTTAATATTTAAGTTTTTAGAAGAATTAAATATTAATTCATTAGAGGAATTATATTCTAAATCATATGAAGAATTAGAATATAAAAATGCACCTAATAATTCTCATAAAGGTAAATTTAATAAAGTATTATCTAAATTATTTAATGAATCTATAAATTGGTATAATGCTTTAATGGGATTGAATATTAAAATGCTTGGTGATAAAACTTCTAAAAAATTAGTTAATACTGAATTAATAACAATAATTAAAGAATTTTTAGAAACTGAAGATATATCATTGTTTGCAAATGAAGTAAATAAAAAATTAGTTAATGTTGTAGGTCCTGCATTTATTGAAACATTATTAATTCCTGATTCATTAACTAAATTAAAAAATCTTAATTATATTAAAGATAGGTTATATCAAGATGAAATTATAGAAACTAAAGAATTGATTCCGGTTGTAATTACTGGTAAATTGTCAATGCCACGTAAAAAGTTTGAAGAATATTTAAATGAAAATGGATATGAAGTAAAAGGTGCTATTACTAAAGAAGTAAAATATTTAATAACTGATAATCCACAATCAGGTAGTAGCAAAAATAAAAAGGCTGATGAATTAGGAATCGAAAAAATAACTGAAGAACAAATTAGAAATATGATTGATTTTGATAAATCAAGTATTAGTTCTAATGATATACTTTAGAAATAAAATAAAAATATAATTGATTGTAACAAAAAGGAGAATAAATGTATGAATAATAATAACTCAAGTATGAATGATAGTTTTATTAAAGAAGCTGTATATGAAAAGTTTAAATCTGATTTCGCTAATGAAGTTAAAGAAGCACTACTAAATGAAAAAGAAATTTGGATAGGTGACATTGGTTATCTTACAGTAGTATTGAAAAATCAAGGTACGAAATCAGGTGATGTAATTAAATCTTGTAAATTTAAATTTATTCCATCTAAAAAGTTTAAAAAAGATGTTAATTCTAAAATGTTGGGTAAATAATTATGAGAAAGAAAAAAGAAAAAATATATAATAATGTTTTAGGTATAGATTTAGGTGGGGCAAGCCGTAATGGCCTTGCCCTTTATTCAAATGAGAGTAAGAAACTAATTTATAATAAAACAATAAAAAGATATGAAGCTAAAAATAATTTAGAACATAGAAAAAATGTTATATCTGAAATGAAAAAAATAAATGATGAGTTTGGAATTGATATAATAATTTTTGAATCTATTAGATTATTTAGTGCAGGTAAAATAGCATTACAAACTATTTTATCATTAAATAAAATGCAAACAACTATCATCAATGAGTTTAGTGATATTTGTGATATATATCAGGTAGACGTTAGATCGTGGAAAGCTAGAGTTTTAGGTTCAGCTAATGCAGATAAATCATTTTCATTGATGTATGTTAAAAATAAATATCCTAATGTTAACATATATGATGAGATAGTACATCCTCGTAATAAAGAAATTGAAATTCAATTAAATCATGATATATGCGATGCTATTTGTATTAGTGAAGTTTTAAAATTCGAATATGGTATTTTACAAGCTAAAAATAAAATGAATTTCAAGTAACTATTATATTTATTATAGAAAAAATAAAATAAGGAGACTTATAAATGGAATATACATTTAAAACAGCAAATGAAGCATTTACTATTTTATATGATGATCTTGGTAGAAGAGAATTAAATGAACATCAAATAAGTGGATTTTATCAATCAAAACCACGAGGAAAATTGTGTAATGAAACAATAGATTTAGTAATTAAAATTCTTGAACCTCAAAATTGTTTAGTATGGACTGGACTTAGAGGATTACCTATTACATATTTAGCTAAAGAATATTTATGGTATTTAAATGGTAGTAGAGATCCAAAAGATGCTCCAGCAAAAGTATGGGATTCTTTAAAAAATATTGAAGGATCTGATAAAGGTTTAATTAATTCTAATTATGGATCATATATATTTAAACAAAGAGATAATAAAGATGATTCAAAATCAGTTTTTGAAGCTACTGTTGATTTATTTAAAAAAGATCCTGATACAAGACAAGGTATTTGGCAAATCCCCATTATGCCGCATAGACAGGATCCTGATACACCATGTACTTCATCTGCTCATTTTATTTTAAGAGATAATAAATTATATTTAACAATGTATCAAAGATCGTGTGATTGTTGGTTTGGATTTGCTAATGATGTTACACAATTTATAATGTGGCAAATGATGTTAGCTAATGAACTTAATGTAGAGCTTGGAACTTATAAACATGTATTTGGTAGTTTTCATGTTTATGAAAATAATTTTATAGATGATGAAACTGGTTTTAATAAATGGATGGATGAAGAATATATTCAAGGTAAAGAAGGATTAATGTATTTTAGATATTTTGATAATAGAAATTATAGAGAAATATTAAAAGATATTAAAGAGGATTTTGATTATGTAGGTAAAACTAAATTAAAAGATATTGATAAGAATAAATTAAAACTTGATGAATTGAAATATATGTTAGATAATATGAAAATTACAAAATTTAATTGAGGTGAATAAAGTTTGATTTTAAAAAATATTGCAATAATTGATGGTTCATTTTTTCTTCATCGAAATCTTAAACAGCAAAATTTATGGGAATTAAGAAATAGCGAATTAGAACGCACTGGTGGAATAATGGGTTTTTTAAATACTCTTCAAAAAGAATTGAAGTTATTAAATAATTATTTTCCTATTGTTTGTTGGGATGATGAACAAAGTGATAGGAGATTAAGTTTATATGATAATTATAAAAAACATAGAGATCATATTGAAGATCCTGATAGAAAACCATTTAATGAAATGACTAAAGATGAACTTGATGAAGATTATGTTTATAATTATAAATTACAAAGAAAAAAATTAATAGGTGTTTTAAATTCATTTGGAATCCCTTCATTATTTTTTAAACATACTGAAGGAGATGACTTAATGTGGTGGTTATCTAATCATTGTGAAAAATGTATTGTGTTAACTGATGATAGAGATTTATTGCAACTATTATCTGAGAAATGTAAAGTTAGACAACCTATGCATGATAGAACATATACTTTAGAATCATATTTAAAAGAAAATGATTTTGAAAATATAAATGATTTCATTAAACAAAAAGCATTACTTGGAGATGGGTCTGATAATATTCCATCTGCTTGCAAAGGTGTTGGAGAAAAAACTACAAAAATGTTTTTTGAAACGTATGACAAATTAAAAGAATTAAATTGTTTTGATATTATTCATGATGAAAAATTATTAAAGAAATTTTGTAATGATAATGATTTAACATATCGAAAAGCATATACTAATTTTGATGAAATGCAATATTTACTAAATTTAGAATTAGTTGATTTATCTAAAATTCAAGATAATGAATTAAATGATGAAGCTATTTATGATGCAATAAAACGTACTTATAAAAATAATGATGTTATGGCTCCTGTACATTTATTAAATAGATATGAAATAAAAACAGTAAATACTAATGTTATATTTGAAAAATTAGTAATGACAAGATTTAATATTAAAGCATAATTAAATAAATAATTTAACATTAAAGTCTGCTAAAATAATACTTGCAGACTTTAATTATTTTAATAAATATAAGTAAATCTATATACATTTTAATGATTTTATGATATAATTATAATATAAT
>DJSP01000111.1:0-534 GCA_002438065.1 Caryophanales bacterium UBA6331
TCTATTGTTGTTTTTATTTCAGGATATACTGATCTAACAGCATAATTAAGACAAGCTGGTGTGATAGGATAATTCCCATTCGTCTTGTTATCAATCATTTGTGATGTTGCTGATGTTACATTTACAACTCCATTCGCACTAACTAAACCATTTCCAACTTTCATAATGCCAAATTTTGTAGACGTTACATAATCTGTATTTTTTACATAATTTGTAAGATTAGAATTAAATATTAATGTTTCCCAATTAGACCAATCAGTACCGTTAAATATTCTAATATAAATTTTAGTACTACCACCAACATAATATAATTGATATTTCATTGTTGATGCTACACGAATAACTTGAAGACCGAATGCAGAATCTAAATCTTCAGGTTTATTTGTAATTGTACTATCTGCTAATCCATAATATAATCCTTCATTTTGATAAGTATTTAAATCAGAATTAGTTGGTATTTCTATTCCATTATGTATATAATCGTCTAATGCAGATTCAGATATGGCCCCAATAACATTTCTAGCTTTTAATTGT
>DJSP01000111.1:585-21825 GCA_002438065.1 Caryophanales bacterium UBA6331
ACATTTCTAGCTTTTAATTGTTCTTCTTTAGTCATATCATCAATATTTATTTTACCTGATAATGCTGATTTAACAGCGTAATTTAAATTTGATGGTGTAATAACTAAAGATTTATCAGATTTATCATCTATTTTAGCATTCGTTGCTAAAACTGTATAAATATATCCATTATTAATATCTAATCCATTGCCTACTTTAATAATACCTAATTTATCTCTTGTAGCAATGTCAGTATTTTTAACATAATTACTTAAATCTACACTAACATTATAATTAATTGTTTTATCTTGATTTATTTTAACAAGACCTTTTTCTGTCATTATATATATTGAAAATTCTGTTAAAAATTCATCAAAATATCCAGAATCAAGTTTTGATTGTAAATCTGTTATTGTATATATATTTGAAAATTGAATTGATTCAAGAATCATAATAACACCTCCAATTAACTCAATGATTCAATTTTTATTGTCCTAACATTTGTTCCGGTTTGAGAATGAATTACTAATTTAAATGCAGGTGTATAATTATTTTTATAATCAGGTGCACCTTTTTTAGTAGCAATATAGCATCTCATATCAATTGGATTAGAATAAGTTTCTTGAATATTATCGCCAGATATATCCCATTTTTTATTATTATTTGTAAATTTAGCATTTGTTCCTGTATAACAATTAAACGTAGTATTTATATATCCATTACCACGAGTATTAAACCAAGTTCCATATAATGTTATTTCACAATCATCTCCACATTCAGATGAAATAGCATCTAAATCTAAATAAATACTTTCATAATATTTAGTATTAGCGTTTTCAGAACCACCACCTGTATTATCTCCAGCCCATGCTAATAATGTTTTATTATTACGAACTATTGAATTATTTTGTTTATAACCAATAGTACCATTTACATTATTACTATTTAATTCAGTTACTGTATCTAAATCCTTACCATCATTTCCTGTATAATAATAATTAATAATCATATAATCCATTGCATGCCCACTAATTGTTTTAGATGGTGTAATTCCACATTCTAATGTACAATCAATAGGAACGTATATTTCAAAACAATGTAAATTATTTTTTATATTATCTTTATAATTTCTTATTTTAAAATCTACAGGAATACCATTTTTATGACAAAATGGTTTATTTAAAAATACCCAACCAAAATCATATAATTTATTTGTAGATACTTCATTCCAACCAGCAACTAAATCAACAACAATAGAATTAACTTTATCATTTACTTCATTAATCGCAATTGGAATTATTTTAGAATCTGTTTTTAATTTATTATCTACAATTGTTTGATAACCGGTACCAACAGATGGATCAACAGTTTCACTTACTTTATTATCTACATATTCTTTGTTAACTAATAATCTAGATAATTCCGAATTACTTATATCTTCTTTAGAAACATCAAATATCGAATTCCCATATAAATTAGCATCTTTAAATTTAGATGAATCATAAGGATTATTTTTATTATTTATATGAGCATTTATTTTATCATCTAAAAACTTTTTCCATTTATATATAACTCCACTCGTAACTAAATTTTCAGAATTTTCAGTAATATCATCATCTAAAGTATATGATATTAAAGAATATTTAATATTATGAGCTTTAGCATATTCCTCAGCAGTAGAATGTTTATAACAAATAATTTTTAAATTTGGACAATTATCAAAAGCAGTATCTGCAATAGATGTAACATTAAAAGGTATTAATAAACAACCTAAATTAGTACATCCATTAAAAGCATCTGCTTCTATTGATTTTATGGATTTAGGAATATTAATTCGAGTTAAATTTGTACAATTAGAAAAACATTTAGATGGAATAACATGTATTGTATTAGGAATTGTCATATCAGACAAATATTTATTATCTTTAAAACTACCAGATTTTATAGTTGTAACATTAGCCCACATATGAGATGCACTATTACCATATTTAACTCTATATGGCATAACTGCATTAGATATATTATTTACTTTAAAACCTGTAATTTCTGAAACTTTATTTTTTTCATCAACTGTATAAGTAAATATATCTTGACTAGATGGTACAACATCATTATCATAATAGTGTGAATCTATTTCAATTTCAGTAACTCTTTTTATTAATTTATGAGGTACTCCAAATAAGAATCCCATACATCATCACCATATCCTTCTACTAACGCAAATATAACCATCTGCATCGGCTTTGACATATAATTTTTTCTTATCTTTTCTATAAAAGATATATTCATTATAAGTATTGCCATCAGTAATCGTTAAATAATTTCCTGCCTTTCCAGTTTCATCTAAAGTAAAATCATTTTCTTCCGAAACAAATATAACACCATCTGTATAATTAACTATATCAGCTCTAGCAATTGTAGGAAATTCAATTTCTACAACATCTCCAGCAGCCATTTTTATGGTTATTACATTTTCACATTTAAAGCTATTCAATTTATTTCACCTTCTTTTTATCTAAATTGAAATCGGATCGTTTTTCTGTGGCTTCTTTTTAGCAGCCTCTCTATAAGCATCATCACCTGCAATTGTTTTAAGTGTATGTAATAAATGATCTACATATCTTTCTAATTCTTTAATATATTGATCATATTGTTTATAACTTGCAATGTCAGTTGCTAATTCGATCATACGAGTTTTTAATGTTTCAATTTCCGCTCTTAATTCTTCATTTTCTTTCTTTTGTTCACGTAATTCAGTTTTCATTTCTGAATATAATTTTTGCCATTCTTCAGTGGTTGTTTTTTCTATGTCACAATTTGTTTTTTTGTTATTAATCATCATATTTAATAATTGAGTAACGCCACCACCACATATAGCAGCTATTACTATTTTAATAATCTCCATCATAATAGTACTCACCACCTTTTTTGACATGCATTTATATTTTTATTTTATTAAAATAAAAGAAGCAGATTAGTGAGTGTTTAAACTATAATCTGCCTCTTTTTATAATAGTTTTAACTATATTTATTGACTTTTATTTACCTTTATACATTAGATGACTTTGATTCTTTAAGTTGTTTCTTTAATTCATCAGCTTCAATGGCTGCTTGACTAAAGGAATTATTTTTCCACCAAGCAATTCCTGAAGTAATTAATGTTGCAATTAATGTACAAATCTGATAAACACTATCTTCAGTAAATGGTAAAGCATCTTTACCAACAATAGCTAAAACCTGATTGATTAATGCTAATGCTAATACAATGGTACGTGCAATAGTATCTGACTTAATATCTTTCATAATATAATCCTCCTTTATATTACTTCTTATATTCTAATCTAACATCACTTTGACAATAATAATATCTAAGTGGTGTAGATCCACTAAACCTTGCATCAATTGTAGATTCACTTAATGCATTTTCTTCTACTAAAAATGAAGAATCAGTAGCATTTTTATCTAATAGATCATACCAGTTATTTCCAATTTTGTAATATATTTTGTTTCCACCATATACAATTGAATCTGCAACATTTCTTGCAGTTAACCATGAACTATCTAATGCATAAACATCTCTACCATAAATTACATCATTATTAGCAATTGTATTTAATGTAAATTTATCTCCAGACTTTGGAGGTGTATATGTTTGTCTAACTACTGGAGCATTACTATCATTACCAATACCTACAGTTAATGTCTTGCCTATAAATTCATCTCTTACATTAAACTTAAATAAGAATGAATGATTGTTACCTGCAGTAATTTGATTAATGTATGCAATTTTTGCATTAGCGTTTCCACTAGTTAATGATTTAGCATCTGCCTCAGTACCTAATGTTAATAAAATAGTAATTTGATCTCCTTGAGTTACATTTTTAATATAACCATATACTTCACATTTACCAGTTTCACTAATAGTAAATGTTTTAATATATGTTTGTGGGTTAGCTGCTTCAACAGCAACTACTGAATTGAATAATATGGAGAATGTAAATAATACTCCAAGTAAAATTGAATTTAATTTTTTCATATTATTTTATCCTCCTTATTTCTTTGTATATATTAACTTATCTTCTTCATTAAAACTACCAGTACCACAAATATCACCTTGTTTATACATTTTAAATGTTAGGTTATCATGATTTGTAAATACTAAAGGAATTGATTTAAATGTTCCATCAGGCATTAAAGCATTATCTACATATGAATCATTAACATACATTTCAACTAAATCAACCGATTCTTCTTGAGGAATATCAATCTTCATCTCTGAAACATATTGAGAATTAACATATATATTATATGGAATTTCAATTGTTTGTGGTGTTAATGTTGTTACCAATGTAGCCGCAGTAATTGCGACAGCTCCAATACCTCCTGACATTGCCGAAATTTTTTTTGAATTTTTTGTCATTGTCTTTCCTCCTAAAATTTTAAAGTTATTTTGTTTATAATTTTATTTTATTGGATTTGTATAAGTAGTTAAAATGCCACAAGAAATTTTATCATTTTTAAATGTAGGAATTATATTTAATACCAATATTTCATCAGCATCTTTATATAATTTTACCTGCATGTTTATTTTATCTTCAAATAAAACCGGAGCTGTTACAAAACCTTCTCCAATATTAATTGAATTACTAATGTCTGTTTCATCTATAAATATTTTATAAGTATCAGCTAAAATTGGATATACTATATTCATATCAAAACTACCAGAAGCTCCAGCTATTAATTGTGTAATGCTCCAATATCCAAAGCAACCTTTTAATTCATTTACATCTGATGATTGTAATGGAACTAATTTTTTATTTAGAATTTGATATTGTTCTCCTGTTTCTTTAACACCAATTATTTGTGTATCATATGCAATTGGATTATTTTCAGCATAATCTTTAGCTTCTAGATATGTTTCAAAACATGAAGATTCATCCAATGGAAAATCTGCTAATCTACGTATTGTACTTGGATGTTCTACATATCCATAAGAATAACCATTATCAGTAATCAACTTCGATCACCTCACTTTTTAAAGAATGTCATTTATCAAAACACCTGTTATTAAATTTGCTTCATTCACAGTATGAATCATTTTATATTTATCTATTAAAGTTTTATTTTCATCATAACAATAAACAAGTACTTCATTTTCAGAAGAAAATATAAATGGAGTTGTAATAAATTCTTCATCATGCTCTAAATAATCAGTAATAAAATCTGTATTTAGAAATATTTTATAATACTTAGTTTTATCTGGTAAACTAAAAGTTACTGAACTAGTCAAGTTGCTTAAACGAGGTTTAATAGTATAATATCCTTTGTAATCATATAAACCTCGTTTAATTAACTCTGACAGACATAAAGGGGTAAATAACTTATGATAAAATTTATCACTTGTATCAAAAACCATTATATAGTATTTAATACCTTGATTATTTTTTGTAGCAACCAACTGTCCATAATAACATTTAGAATTTGTTTATCCATATTTAATAATGTCATCAATATTAGATAACCATACAAAGTCTTCAACTTCACCAGATAAATACTTAGCTTTGTTTATAATTAAAAACTTATCATAAGTATTCATGTGAAATTTCCCCTAATACTAAAATTTATTCATCTTTAGCTTTTAATTCATTTGCATAAGCAATTGCACCAGCACGATGTTTCTTAGGAATCTTTGTTTCAGTAATTTCGCCTCTATACAATTTTAAACCATATAATTTTTCAAAACATGTATAAGTCATTATTCATTACCTCCTACATTAGTTTCCTCATCTGTTGTTTCAGTATTTTCTGTTGTAGAATCATCTACATCAGTTTCATCTTTAACAACTTCAGAAGTATCATTATTTTCATTATTTGTTTCATCCTTTGATTCTACATCTTCAGATTTATTATCTTCTTCAGTGTCATTTTTAACTTCTTCCTGTTTAACTACTACATAAGTATTATCTTCTTTATTAACAACATAACCTTCAGCAACAAATGTTCCTGCATCAACATCATCACCATTTGTAGGATCAAAGTTTTCAAATGTTCCACCTGTAACAAGAATTACACCATTTGAACCATTCTTTTTATTTAATACATAATATCTATTACTCCATGCAGCGTCAGTTGAATAATAACCATCACTAATATCAACTTCTCCTGTAGCAGATACATAAATACATGTATTACCTTCATTATTTTCATCTGCACCTACTGAATACTTAACATTTCCAGCTAATGTAAATTTACCAGCACTAGCTTTAATTGCAGTATATGAACCACCAGTACCACCACGAATTTCACCTTTACCAACAATTGTAACATCACATTTACCAGATCTACTAGCAAATACATCTTTCTTTGATTCAATTTTATGTCCATTTAAATCAATTGTTAATTGTTTATTCATATAAATTTCTGAATCTAAATCTACATCTTCAGGTAATGTTATTGTATCTCCATCTTTAGCATCATCAATAGCTTTTACTAAATCAAATACTTCAGGAACCTCAGGTTGAGGATCTTCAGGAGTTTCATCTGATCCACTATCACCAGGATTTTCTGGATTTGAAGAATCAGGATTCTCATCTGGATTTTCAGGTGTATCAGGTTCTTCATCATCAGAATCATCTCCACCTAATTCTAATAACGCTGCATCTAATGCCATTAAACAATCTTGTGTTAATGATAATTCATCTCTTAATGATTGATTCTCATCTTTTAAATATTTAACCTGTTCAACAGGGGTTAAATCATTAAAGGTAATATCAGAATATTCTACTTCAATAACTTGAGTATCACTATTATAGAATAATTCTATTTTTTTACCTTCAATTCCCATTGGATCAGTATAATCAGCATCTATAAATCCAGTATTTTCTAATAACTCAACTTTATCTTCATTTAGTGGTGCTGAAATTGATTGAACTTTTTTTCTTCCATCTTCTTCAATAGAATAATGTACAATACGTTTCATATTATTTACCTCTTTTCATATTTATTTATTTTACATTAATTGTAATCCATTTTGAACTTCTAATGCAATAGTATAATCAAATTCTGAAGCACTATATGCATTAGCTCCAGTAATTCCGCATAATAATAATATTGACCCAATTGTTTGTTTACTTGATAATGTTATAACTATATCATTATATTCACCAGAATTACCTGTAGTTGATACACTTGTTGCATATGTAAAATTATTACTCTGCAATCCATCTTGAGCTAAAGAAGAATAATAAACATATAACATATTATTTATGTTAGTTCCTTTAGATTTATTAACACCAGCTCTAATATGTATTTTTGATACATTAGGTACTGCTTCATCAAAAAATCTATAACCTGGTTTAATCCAATAATATGTTGATGAATTTTGTGGATATTTATTATCTATTAAATTACCCCAAGAATTTGATATTTCTTGAAAAATATTAACCTTAGTTGAATTAAATCCAGTGCTTGCTTGTAATTTTTTATTATTGTCATATAGATAAAAAGGTGGATTAATTAAATCTTGAGTAACAGGAGTTTGAGTTCTCATGTTACCTACACCTTTATCTGTTTTTATTTTGATTCTAGAATTATATGTTGATGTAGAGTATAATGGAATTTCATAAAACCCATCATTACTAAAATATTTACTATCTTTATCTTTTTGAAATAATAATATTTCATTTATAATTTTAGTTCTTAATGGTATTGTATAAGTACTATCATTTTCCCAATAAGAATTATGATATACTTGATAATTAGTTGCTGAATTTCTAACTATTAAAATACTCTCATCTTTAGTCATTCTAATAGTATCATTAACTAAACAACTATACTCCCAATCTGCGTCTTCAGCTGTAGATGTTTTATATTCATAATACAAATTAGTATATGCATTATTAATATTAGGATAAATATAGCCTACTTGATTTCCATTAGCTTTTATTTGAATATTACCATTACTAAAAAATATTATTTCGGTTTGTGTATATTTAGTCGTTTGATGATTAATAATTAACAATCTAGCATAATTAGATTTACTTTCATAAAATACATGTTCACCACTATTTCCAATTGTAAATGATTGTATTTTTAAACTATATACTTTATTTTCATATTCACTACCATTTTGAACTCTTGTTTTTTCAGGTTTAAAATATATATCGCCCCAATTATAATCTATATATTTAACTGATTCAGATCCAATTGGAAAACTAAACTGTAATGGTATTTGAAAACACGATCCATTTAATTCATATCTAAATGGTTTTATTGTAGGTATTCTTATTAATCCACTTTTTTCATACCAAGGTGCATTAGCATTTTGTTTTAAAGCCAATTATAATACACCTCCTTATAGATCACTACGAATCCATAATTGTCCATTTTCAATCGTTGTAGGATCTGTTGTAACTACTGGTATTGTTGGATTTGCATTTACTGATATTTCATCCCATGAAGTAGCTCCATTAGTTTGTCTATATACTTTACCACTTGTCATTGAAATTGCTAATCTTGTATAAGAAGTGGTGCTAATATATATTTGCATTATTCCATAATATATATTTGTGCCTTCTCCAATTATATTTTTAGTATCTTTAAATCTATACATACTAGAATAAACACCTGATGAAGTAATTGGAGATGAAGTAGTTACTAATGATTCAGATGTTCCTGCTTTAGTATATCCATATCCTTGTAAACCATCAAGTAAATCTGCATCTAATCCACTACCAGCGCCATCTTTTGTTTTTAATTTTGATATAATATTAGTTTCATTTAAAAATTCATTAAATCCACTGTTGATAACACTCCACGTTATACCAGTTACTACTTTTTTATATCTTGAAGTAGTTTCCATTAAAGTATATGATGGTTGATAAATTGCCCAACGGCTATAAATATTATTTTCACTCCATAATATATATTGAACAACTGCTTTATTTTGTATCAACTCACCATGACCAATTAATTCATTTGTTGTAGAATCTGGATTAATTATTTGTTCATTAGATGCTTTATATGAACCATAATCATAAGTTTCTTCAACAATAATTTTTATAGTTTTTGTAGTTAAATCAGTATTTATAACAGATGTATCTATTGCAGATTCTTTAGCAATCCATTTAATAGTATATATACCTGTATTATAACAATTTTTATCTAAGATATTTATAAATGAATTATCTTGTACAGAAGTAGGTATTTCAGTGGCACTTGCAACATTAATAATTATATCTTTTTTATAACCATCAACATCTACATCTGAATTTTCATTAAGTTGTAGATATGTAGGATAACCATTTGGAAAATTTGTTTTGTCCGATTTAATAAGACAAATATTATTCTTAATAACACAATCTATTGCTTTTGTACACCAGAAACCATAAGAAAGCTCTTCTCTTAATTTTTCTGTATTATTAATATCACCATATTCAGGTAAAGCTTTATCTGTAGGACGACAATGAGTTATAACATTGTTTGTAATAATACAATCTTTTATTCTATGTCTCATATCAAAATCAATACCCAAATCATAGGTTTCAATTCTATTATCAGATATTACTACGTTTTGAACATAATCATAATAAGTATCATAACCAAAACCATGAGTTATACCAAATTCTATACCAACAGTATAATAATTATAATTACGATCTTGTGTAGGATCATAAGTACTTAAATTTTTACCTGTACATCTTATATTATTTCCTGTTATATTTACATTAAGAGTCCCATAAAGACTTGCAGATATACCATGATTATCATAATATATATCATTACCGATTACAATACCTTTTTTAGTAAGTTCTCCAAGAGCTAACCCACATCTACCTTTTAGGGTATTACCAATAACGTGAACACTATTTGCGTCAGCCGTTAAAGCAGTCTGTCCCTCAGCATTAATATTACAACCTTTAACTGTAACAGAAGACCCCTCATATATGTCTGCCGCCCAAGTTAAGAACGTGGCATTTGACACTGTAATATCACAGTCTATGATATTGATAGTATTCGGTTTATTACCATACCCACTACCAAAACCAGACTTAAAACCTATAATATTATAATAAGTTTTATTAGTATCTTCATTAGGATTTTTTAAAATAGCAGTAAGTCCTTTAATTGTAAATTCAAATTCTGAATTATATCTATCTAATTCAAATAAATATACCCAAACTGTTCCAGAATAATCAGAAGTTACAATCATATTAGGATCAAGTTCAAATGTAGCTTCATATGCATTTAATGTTAAACTTTTTTGTATACTACAAATAACATAATCTTGTGATTTAGCCGCTTTTCTAAAATCTTCATGTTTACCTAATCTAAAATAACCAACTAACTTTATAGTACCACCATTTCCAACTTTAGTGTAAGCATCTTTAATAGCATGCATATCTGTTTTATAATTTTTTGCATAAAGAACTCTAGTATTATTTGCAATAGTTGGATTAGAACTATCATACATAAATGGTAATTCATTATGATTAGCATTTTTCCATCCTACTAAAATAATATCTCCACCCATAGGTGTCATAAGTCCAGTTGATTGAACTCCATCAATAGTATCAGCATCTAATCCACTACCGGAACCATCAGTACCAGAAGTCCATATTTTCTCCCATGCTGTCCAAGAACTACCATTTTTCTTTCGGGTATAGAGTTGTTTACCAGCGGAATTATCCTTTATAGCTATTTGACAAAAATAATTATTTGCAGAAGTACTACCATCAGTTTGAAACGTAATACAACCCCATAAAGTAGTTGTTCCATCTGGAGAATTTTTAGCATTATATACTTGACAAAAACCAGTTCCAGTTATAGCATTAAAATCAGTATAATTTTTTCCATAGTTTCTTATATATTGACTTCCTTGTAATCCATCTAATAAATCAGCGTCTAATCCTGAATTAGTTCCATCATTTGCTGCAGTCCAAACTCTTTGCCATCCAGTCCAAACATTAGCTGATGAACTATATCTCATATATATAGTATTGTTATTATTTTTATAAATAATTTGTATAGTTTCAAATTGTTTAGATTTATTAAAACTAATGACTTGTAAATGAGCTGAATTATCTTTTCCAGTCCATGTAAACTGAGATGGAAAATTAGTTGCATTTGTTAAATTGTTAAATATATATGTTCCTTCATCATGAAAAGTATTTAAATCTACAGATATATTAGAAATTGTTTTATACAATAATGGATTTTTACCTCCAATTGTTGTATTTTTTGATAAAAGAGCCATAAATAAATTTCACCTCATTTCATTTATTTATTTATAATTTTATTTTAATTTGAAAATTAAAGGATAGTAGATTATTTATCTACTATCCTTTATAATTAATCATTTACTATTGTCTTTGAATTATTAAAATATTTACTATCTAATTCAGTTCCTAATTCTACATTATATGAAGCTGATAAAGCTTGATTATCTGTAAAAACATTACTATATCCTTCACCTTTATTAAATAAATCACTATTTGTTCCAGCAAACGCTCCTCTTGTTACTAAATCACTACGTATATATCTTGAATTAGTTAACATGTTTTTTGGTATAGATCCTTTAAGTTTACTACAATAAGCAAACATACCTTCAATTGAAGTTACATTTTTTAATAAAAAATTACCCAATGTAGATGTCCATGCTAGAAATCCATCAGAATAATTACTTCCTGATAATTTAGCAGGTCTAACTCTTGAATCTGATACTAATTCATCATTTACTATTAGTTCACCGATTTGTCTACAATTATAAAACATGTATTTTAAATCTGATATATTAAATGATGTTGTTCCTGGTTTATAGAATATATTATGCAATTCATTATTTTCTAATGATTTATTATAGAACCCATATAAGTTATAACAATCTGCGCAAAATCTGCTAGCATATTTTAATTTAATGTTATAATAGAAAATATCATTAGGCAAACATCCTTGTAATTCATTACATCCAGACATAAATCCTGTAACACTTTCTAAGTTTATTAAATACATAAATATCAATGGATGCAATATATATAGTCTACTATAATTAACATCAATCGAATCACCTGTAGAATCATTTATTATAGCACTATTTGTCATTTGCCAATTTGTATTATCTAATACAAATTTTGTTTTTTCAGAATCTGTATCTGGATTATAAGGCCTAAATGATAATTGAATATCATCTATAACATAAGCAAATGTAATATCATCAGTAGATGTAGCTTTTCTATAACCATTGTATTTAAATGGAATTGTAGATTGTTTATATCTTGATGTAGTATAATCAATTTCAGATATTGGATCTGCATTTCGTAAATGAGTACACATTGCAAACATAAAGGCAACTGATGTTATATTATTAAAGTATATTGCATTAGTTTCTTTTAATCCATCAATAGAATATTCAAAATTTTCACAAATAGAATATCTTTGCTCTGTGGAACCATCAGTATACTTATTCATAATAAATTGATTATTAGTGCTATCATATTCTCCATATACATATTTACCAGTATTATCTTTGTAAAAATAAACATTATTAGATATTACATCTCTATCTAAATCATCTTTATATTTAAATACTTGACCAACATATTGATTTTTTACAATGTTATGATTATCCGTTACATCGAATATTGTACTTGGAATTTCACCAGTTAAACATGTACCTGCAAACATATAAGTACATTTCTTTAAGTTTAAGCAATCTTGGAATAAATATTTAGGAACTTTTCCAAGAATACCACCGAATGCATTTATATTAGTTTTATAATACTCAGTTAATGTATTATTTACAGCAACGTGATTTTGAGGTTTATTAAATCCATATTTATCAGTTCCATTAGATGTCAAATCATACATCAAATATGACATCTGATTATTATTATAATAACATTGATCAAACATATGTTGTGTGCATATAATGTTTGTATTAAATAATTTATCAGTACTAAATGTAATTGTAATACCTGATCTAAAAAACATAAATCCTGTATATGATAGATTTGTTAATTCTTTAAATACATTATTTAAATTATCTTTGTTAGATAAATCATTATTTGTATTTCCATCTAACTTATAATACATATTACCTGCATATAATGCTGTTGTATTTTTAAGATTTTTTAAATGAGCTATTTTAATCATTGGTTGAATTTCATCTACTTTAATTTGTCTATTATATGCAAATGTACCAATCATATATTCGATTAATGTATTAGTTTTAAATAAATCAGTATCAAATGGTATATTTATTAATGTATTAAAGAATAAGAATGATACATTAACGAGTTTTGTATTAAATACAAATATATTTTTAATACTTTCGGTTCCATCTTTAAAACATTTAAATCTAGTACAATTAGCAAATAACCCATGAACTGACGTTAACTTAGTTAATTTATCAAATAATGATGGAGAAATATATTGAATTGTTGAACCTTCAAACAGCCCCCGTCTTTTTATTGAAAAACTACCAAATGAATCTATAGATGAAGTTATCGTATAATATGATTGATTAGTATCCGTATCTTTAGATGTTTCTTTTAATAAATCAGTTTCAGATGAATATTCACTAATTGTTGTAATGTCATTTACTGTAGGTGATCCTAAAGACGTTAGTATATTTGTATCTGATTTAGATTCATAAAAGAAATTAGCAGGTAATACGTTATTTGCATCAGTTAAACTACTTTCACTATAAATATTAGTATATGCAAACATTCCATCTACATTTTCAACAATACTGCTATCAATAAAATTATTAGGTAATATTGTAGTAATATTAGAACAATGTTGAAACATACCTATCAATTTTTTTAATTTAGTATTATTTTTAAAATATTTTTCAGGAAAACATGATTGAGCGATTGTGGTTCCATCTCCTGAAACAGTAATTTCACTAACCCCTTTTATTTTTGTATTATAATACATTCCAACAGCCGTTGTTAAATTTATTAGTGGATAGGTTGATATTAAATAAAAGTCTCCTTCTTTATTATTGCTAGTAGCGTGTTTAGGACTTATATAATTACTATCTGATGTATCTAATATATTTTTTGTTAAATTTTTCATTGAATATTGTAATTGACTACATCCACAAAATAGTCCATCAACATTTGTTAAGTTAGTTAAATTACTAATTGATGGTGGTTGATATAAACTTGTACAGTTATAAAATCCACCTCTTAAATCAGTAAATATATTGGGTAATGAATCGCTTGATAAATTTGTTAACGATGTACAAGATTTAAATAAACCTTGTCCTGATATTATATTATTGTTTGTTTTAAATAATCTTTTAGTAACTGATATTATATTACTACTTGCAAATAATAAATCAGCATTTGATACATTAATATTATCAAATAGTGATTCATTAATTATTCGATCACTATTATCTTTAAATTGAGCATTAAATAAAAATCTTTGCAAATTAGTTGGTTTATCGGTTACTGTTTTTAAAACTTTTTTAACAGCATTCATACTAATATTTGATGATCCATAAAAACATAATGCTAATGACTTAGTACTACTCGTAGTGTCATACGTTAATGTAACAGTATCATCTAAGTAATAAATTTTAGTATTTCTAAATACTTCACCACCAGGAATATTAATTTTTGAATTTTTAATTGTAGTTAAACTACTAGCGCCATAAAAATATCCATTTGATGTATTAAGATTATTAATTATTTCAATAGCAGTACCTCCAAAATAATACCAAGATGAATTAATTCTTGTCATTATGGTTTTATCAGTAGTACCATTTCTAAAATATTTTAAATTGCAAGTACCTGTTTTAAATAAATCAGTTTCAGTACCAGTATCATCATTAAAACCAATAGTTGATAATGATTTATTATTAGCAATTCCTAATCTTTTATCAGTATCATCAGTATTTTTTGGTAATATAATTTTTTCTAAATTAACATTATCAGTACAATATACTTCATTTAATTTAGTACATTTTGATAAATCCAATGTTGTTTTAGATGTGAATTGTGAACTTGTTAATTTAAATGATGTTATATTATCATTTATATCAATTGATGAAATTGACCGAGTACCATTAACTGATGAAATTGAAATTTTAGATAAGCCAGTATTATCAATTTTTAATTTATTTAATGGTAAACCCGTTAAATCCAAAGTTTTTAATTTTTCAGCATTTTGAATAGTTAAGTTAGTTAAATTTACACAATTTGTTAAATTCAATGAAGTTAATTGAAATAGATTGCTTATTGTTAAACTTCTTAATTCTTTACAGCCTGATAAATTAATCGATTTAATACGACCAGAATCAGGTAATGTTAATGTTTGTAACTTTTCGCAATTAGATAAATCTAATTCATTTAAATAAAAACATCTAGATAAATCTAATGTATTAAATGTATCTGTTTTTATATGAATATCCATTGTGTTAAATGCGCAATATACATTATTTGCATTAGGCATTGTTAATACTTTTATATTAGTATTTGGTGAAGATGATGTAGCAATTGATATATCTTTTAAATAAAGCATATCTGATAACGTAATTTCTGATGGATCAAATGATGCAAATGAATAAAAGTTAATCATATTTCTACTACCAGATATATGAGTTTGTACTTGTCTATTTACTTTTACATCAAATTTAACACCAGGGTAGTTAGGATCATCTTGCAATGTATTGTTTACATATTTTCTAATAGCAGTACCGGATGTATCTGATTGAATTGATATATACTGAGGTTGCTTGGTTTGAATATATAAAGATTTAGTACCATCGGCATATGGAAATATAATTAATGATTTTCCAGTATCACTATCTTCATTTGGCATATTCAAATTATTAACAATTAATGTATCTACAAAGTTTAATCTATTTTTTAGCCAATATTTAACTTTTATTTCTCTATCACCATTACACATATTACAATATCTCGCAATATCTTGTTCAGATGATAAAGTAGAACAAGGTGCTAAATATTTCAATTGTGAATTGAAATTATAATAGTTTTTAGGTATTGCATCAAATGTATTTTCTGATAGTTTATCTAATAAATTATCAACATTTAACGTTTTAGCTCTTAACTCAACATAGTCATTATATATTTGACTAAAATAGTTATTCAATAATGCATTCCATAATGATGAATATGCAGTAGAATATAATGAATATCTACGAATTTTATCTTGACTAGCAGTTGTTATTTTATAAGTCTTTGGATCAAATATATACCAGTCATTGGATTTTAATTCTATACTATTTGTTAACTGAATAACGTTTTGAGAACCATTTAAAATTATAATGTATGAATAACTTGCTGATTTTTTACTTAATTCATTAAGTATATCAGGATCTTCATGTTTTATTTTTAACATCGTATCCAATAATTCATTAGGTAAATATTTTAAATTTTCAAAACTAATATTTTGATCATTTACTTGTATTTGTTTTCCATCAGTTGTATCAACTAATTCTTGATATTTTTCATTAACATTTGACATATTTTCATATATTTGCATATATGATCTAAATTCATATCCTGATAATTTATCAATAATTGGTTCCGCATCAACACTTACAGATTCTACACCAAAGTTATCAAGACCTAAACAAGTATCTAAGTCATAAAATGATGGATACCAATAGCATATATTAATATCATCTCTAATTGCATTATTTGATGTATTTACTATTAGTTCCGGATTAATATATTTAGGATTAAATGGATTACCATCATTATCAATATTCCATGAATTCATCATTAAGTTTTTACCTAAATTATCAACCATTCCTACACTCATAGTTACAATAAAATAATCTATTGCAAAATCAACATTAATAAATTTTTTAAAATAATCTGGATTTTTATTAACACGAGTATCGTTTAAATAATTTATAGTTTGAATAATACCATTTAAACATAAATGATCTTCTCCATAGCAAGGTCTATAATATTCTTTTCCAGATTCAGGTTGATTTTTATATGTTAATGTAACATCTGTAAAACCGGACTCATCTTTTCTAAATACAGGAAAACCAAATACTACATATTCATTATTTTCTGTATCTATTTTAACGCAATCACTATATTCACCTATTGTTATTTTATCAGCATCATCATATAAATCAGTTTCTTCATATACAGTTCTTGCTTCATAAGTATCTAGATAATATGCATATTCTGATGCAAATGATTCACCTTTATCATTTTTTCTAGTTTCATCATATGGTAAAAACGCAGCTGCACCAGCACTGTCATTTGCATTAATTTCAAATGATTGTAAATAAGGGTATCTATCTACTTTTGATACATTACCTTCAGAATCAGTAACTTCTTTTTGTAAATCAAAACCATAATTTGTATTAGCTGCTTTATCTAAGTTAAACATATAACTACCAAATAATGTTGAATTCCTTTTCAAAGTAGATATATTAATTGTATCATAATCATCTCCTGCATCATTAATTAAATTATTTATTAATTCTGCATTATCAGCATTATCTACTTGATATAATATACATGGAAATCCATCTATAATAATTCTCAAATCTTCATCTCCAGAATCAATCTGAGATGGTGTTTTATGAGGATTAGTATATCCTTTATATAATTTATCATTAATAAATCTAGCAATACCTGTATTATTCATATGAGAAGATTCCATATAGTCACATTTTAATGTAAATGTATATTCCGGTTTCCAAGTATAATTATAAGTACCTGTTGACTGATTAATGCCTGCAATTGGATTACCTAATGTAATTTTATGTTTACCAATTTTAGATGGTTTATTAGGATCTTTAGGTTCTTCATCATATATTTTCATTTTATAGTTTTTAACAGCGTATGCTAATGTAGATGTACCTTGTAATGTAACTTCAACGTTCTTATATACATTAATTTTAGTTTCATCAATTTTTTTAGTAACCATTATAACTGTACAGTTGACTACGTTTGATTTTGAATCTGCTTTATTAACCAATTTATTCATAATTTCAAATGTATTATTTTTTACAGTTGATTTTCTAGCAGACTTATATCTATCAGGCATTGAAGATGAACCTGTATTTCTAATAAAGTAAACTTCTGTTATTCCTGAAAAACTGGTAAGATCGTTTTTATTAATTTCTGCTTGTCTATCAGCTTCATTAGTAATACATGAATGAAAATTACGTAATATTTCAGACTGTGCTAATGGGCGATTATATATTCTAAATACTTTTAAATCAGTTTGTCCAAATACATCTTTATTATTAATCGTATTTTTATTAAATGTTATTTTATTTGATAACAAAGATGGCGTTTGATTTGAATATTTTAATTTTGCAATAATACCATTAATATATATTGCAAAATGAGGTAATACTGTTTGTGATTTAGATAATATTTCAGGTGATTGAGTGTTTAATTTTGAATTAACATAACTATTTACAACTAATGTAATATGCATCCAATCATTTTCAACAAAATTAACATTATTAAAATCTGCAAATTGTATTGTATCAAATGATACGTTTAATAAATTACCAATTGATATTGCTAATTCATTTAAATCACCCGTAAATCTAGCTCTAAATAAAAATTCAATAGTATATCCTTGAGGTTTACCTGTATCGGGATTTTTTAATAAAGCATCATTTAATGAACTAATATCATAATCTGATTCTTCAGTATTATTAAAAGAAACTATATTACCATAAGTATCTCCAAAAAATCTAACATATTTATCTCCTACATATGATAACTTATTTGAAGCATTTTCAGTTTCTTTAACACGATATCCTACAAAATTTTCATTATCAAATAAATTATTAAATTTAATTTTGTAATCATTTACTGAAGATAACCATTCATTAGAATTAATATCAGTGGTATTCGTTCTATTAATATCAAAATTCATAACTAATCCTGACATAACTGGTCCAGTAACATCATCTAATTCTTGAATCGATATAACTTGGTTTCTAATACCACTAGAATACTTTTTACCATCTTTATATTGAATTATTTCATAATATAATGTATAATTACCAGCAACATTTTTACCATGTTCTAATTCACATGTAATGATATTATTTCTAGTAACACTCAAAACATTCCAATTAGTAGGTTCAATAGTTTTAGCATTTTCTTCATCATCAATATAATATCTAATATTAGCACGATTAGATAAATTAGTTAATAACTTAGCATTCATTGTTATATTCTTAATAGTAGTAATTTCTGTAGTAAATTCTTCATCATATAAATACATACTATTAGGATCTAATGCGTAAATAAATTTATTATCATTATAATAATACTGTTGTATAGAACCTTCAATGGTATAAACTATATTTACTTTTAATGAATTTATATTTTCTAATAATTCCATTTTATAAGTAATTTTTTGATTTTGTACGTCTAATATATCTTCTTGTTCAATGTCATTAATTTTAAATGATTCAATTTTAATATTTTTTGATTTTGTTATATCTAAAATAATTTCATGTAATTTATCAGGAGTAGTTTTTTCTTTAATTAATGTAAAATCATAATCACTTGATCCTGATTTATATGCTACACCAATATTAGATTTGCTAACACTATATTTTAAACAATCAGTTAATATATTTCCATCTTTATCTAAAATTGATAATACGTTGTTTCCTAAATAAAAATATAAACTATAATAATTAGAACCATCACTATCTTCTAATTTAATTTTTGTTAAATCAACATCAACTGTATGAGGACCTTTTAATAATTTACCTTGAGTAATTTTTTCACCTTTAAAATATAGTATATAAGTTCCATCTTGAGCTACACTATTTTGATAATAATAATTAAAAGTTAATTTAGTATCAGTTTCATTATAGAACAATGAAGGAACTAATGTATTTTGATAATTATATGGATATAACGGGTTTGCAGCATCAGATGGTTTACAATATTGTAATATATATGATGATCCTGTTCCACCTCCACCACCTGAACCTGATGAAAATTCTACCCATTCATAAACTTTTGATTCTTCATTATAAAACCATTTATATACTTTATCTTCTTCAACAACGTAGCCTAAAGTACCAACTGGACGAGTTGTATCTGATTTAATGTATGATAAACTTGAATGATCATTTACAATATAATAATTACCTGCATCATCGCTAGCTGCTGTTAATTTATCCCATCCATCAGTTAATCTAATTAATCTATCATTTTTTGATATTGATAATGATCTTACATATGTGCAATTAACAAATTTTGTTAAATCATCGCTAATTTCATCTTCAGTTTTAAAATCACTCTTTTTAAATCTAGCTTTAAAATATCCATTTTCATTTCTAGTATCATTAGCTTTATTTTTATCTATAGAATATATTTCAAATTCATAATCAAATGGATATGTTATTTCTCCAATAATAGTATTATGAGTAATACTAACTTTATCACCTAAAGTACAATAATAACTTGCATTATTTAATGGAAAAGTTAATGATACATAATCATTATATACAGTTCCCGATTCACTAATAACTGGTACCTTTATTTCTTCATATAATATAGGTGTTACTTCAAATGTAGTATCTAATGAAATTATTGCATCACCATAATATTTTACAACATTACCAGGTTTCCATTCTATATTATCTAATTCATCTAACATTTTAAATGAATCAGTTGTTACAAATGCTTTAGTTATTTTATTTGTTTCTTCAGTTAATTCATTAATATCATCATGAGCAGATGTTAATGAATCATCAATAGCTTTTAAATGAAATTCTAAATTTGATTTTTTATCACTTTCTGTTAATGTATTATTATCATTGGCAATATAATCTTTAATATATTGTTTATTGTTTTCATCATATACTTGTTTAGATGATAAACCAACTCGATCAACTATGATAGATGAATCACCAAAAATTGGAGTTGTTGCAAATTCAAATGTACCAAGATTAATATTTGCCGCAAGAATTGATTGTGCTAAGTCACTAGTACACTTTCCTGAAATTAAATTTAATTGATATATTTCAGGAACTATTGTCATTTCATCAAATTTTGAATTTCTAATATTTATTATACCATTTCCATAAAAATGATTTGTATAAAATGATTCTATCGTACTATCAATAATGTTTATATTACTAATACCATTTACTTTAATACCATCTAAATTAACGTATTTAAAATTACAATTTATAATATCAATATTATTAGAAGATCCAGTCAAGCCTCCCCTATTCTTTTGTTTACAATTTTTAAAGCATATATAATTATT